>NZ_JAFYUW010000165.1:0-5650 GCF_017549435.1 Brochothrix sp. | reverse complement strand
TTTACAATAGAAGCAGAGCAAGCAGCGATGCCTAAAGTCGTCAATGTAGGCGAATTTGTAAACTACAAAGGTAGTGCAGTATTAACGAAAGTAGATGCTGATGGAAAAGTTTTAGAAAATGCAGAGTTTAAAGTAATTAATGCAGAAGGTAAAACAGTAATCGAAAAACTGGTATCAAATGAAGCAGGCGAAGTGACAGCTACAGAACTTGCACCAGGAACATACCAGTTTGTTGAGACAAAAGCACCAACAGGATACGTTTTAAATACTGACCCCGTTGAATTTACAATAGAAGCAGAGCAAGCAGCGATGCCTAAAGTTGTAAATGCAGGTGAATTAGCAAACTACAAAGCGAGCGCAGTATTAACGAAAGTAGATGCTATTGGAAAAGTTTTAGAAAATGCAGAGTTTAAAGTAGTAGATGCAGACGGTAAAACAATTGCAGATAAATTAGTAACAGATGTAAGTGGTAAAATAACAGTTGATAATTTATCACCTGGGAAATACCAATTTGTTGAAACCAAAGCACCAACAGGATACATTTTAAATACTAATCCCGTTGGATTTACAATTGAAGCAGAACAAGCAGCAGTGCCAGAAGTTGTAAATGCAGGTGAATTAGTTAACTATCAAGGTATGGCAAGCTTCATCAAAGTAGATGAAAATAATGTGCCATTGCCAGATGCAGAGTTTGAGTTAATAGATACAAATTCAGGTGAAGTTGTAAAATCTGGTTTGATTTCAGATGAAAAAGGTCGTGTGAGTGCCAGTGATTTAGCGCCAAGTAACTATGCGTTTAAAGAAACAAAAGCGCCACAAGGCTTTGTGAAATCAGAGAAGTTATTAACATTTACAATTATTGATGAATCAGACACATTTGTTTCATTAGACCTTGGAATATTTATTAATAAAGCGGAAGAAGAGACAGTTATTATTCCACCAGTGAAGCCAGACAAACCAGGTAAACCAGGTAAACCAGGTAAACCAGGCGAACCAGGTAACCCAGTGAAACCAGGAACAACTTGGACACCGACTCCAAATGGATCAATAAAACCAGATGGACCATCGGAATCTGTTCTTATTCCAAATCAGCCAACTTCGTTGCCGACTACAGGTGATAACCCAATGGATCGCTTGTTCGTCGTTTTAGGAATGTTTGTTACAATGATGAGTGCTTTCATGTTGAAACGTCGTCCTAAGAAAAATTTCTAGAAGTTTAGCTACAAACTATAAAAAGAAGTTCATTTATCCCTTTAAACAAGGGGTGATGAACTTCTTTTTTAATTGGTAACAACATTGTTATGTTACTGTAACATCAGCTCAGAAGAACTGTGTTACAATCGAGTAGTTGAATTGAAAGGACGTGTACCACAACAATGATAAAGAAACTACTTACGGTGACACTTATTACAGGTTTAGTTGCACCGATAATGATAACTGCAGTTAAAGCAGACACATATGATGACCAAATTAAAAGTATTGATATTCAAGCTAAAACAACTAAAGAGCAATTAGTCGAACTTACTGATAAAATCAAAGAAAATCAAACTGAATCTAAAAAACTTATAAGCGACATTAAGAAAAAACAAGAAGAATCAGATAAATTAGCAACAAGAAGTCTTGAGTTAGAAGAAAAAATGGAAAAACGTGAAGGCGTACTTATCAAACAAGCACGTGCGCTTCAAACAAATGGACAAGATGTTAACTATGTTGACTTTGTTTTGAATTCTGAGTCTGTAACAGATGCAATAGCGCGTGTTAGTGTGGTTTCTCGTTTAGTATCAGCTAACCGTGAAATGTTTGATACGCAAAAAAATGATAAAAAAGAAGTAGATACTGCAGCGACAGAAATGAATAAAATAATGAAAATACAACGTGAGAATATCGCGAAAATAGAAACTAATGCCATTGATTTAAAGGAACAAGAAGCTACGAAAGAGGCGGTTGTTGCAAAATTGGCAACTGAAAAAACAACAATTCAAAGTAAAAAACAAGCAGAGATTGTCCGTGTGGCTGCCGAAAAAGCAGATAAAGCGGCAAAAGCAGCCTCTTTAGCAGCAGAAAAACAACGTGCAGAAGTTGCTTTAGCAGCAAAAAAAGCAGCAGAGTCTGAGAAAACGAATGCAATTGAAGATGAAAAAGTTGAAGTTGCTTTAATGCCTGAAGTAGAAAAAGAAGCACCAACTAAAACGGTGGCACCGCCTGTTGAATCTAGTAAACCATCAGGTCAACAAAATGTAAAACCAGAGACTGAGCAACCTTCACCACCAACAGGTAGTGGCTATATTAGACCAAGTTCAGCACCTATTAGTTCACATTACGGTCCACGTAGTGGTTTAGATAGTAGTGGTTTCCATAAAGGAACTGATTTTGGTGGAGCACAAGGTTCGCCAATCTATGCATCAAAAAGTGGGAAAGTTGTCCTTGTTCAAAATGATGGGGCACCAGTCTCTGGTTACGGAATGGCTACAATTATACAACATGATGATGGAAACTATACGCTCTATGCGCATCAGTCATCACAATCAGTTAGTGTAGGCCAATCTGTAACACAAGGTCAAGTAATTGGTGGTATGGGTTCAACCGGACAATCAACAGGAACGCATTTACATTTTGAAATTCGCACATCATTATATGGTGGTATTGGAAATGTATTGAACCCGGAACTTTTCTTCTAGGATAATCGAAATAATAATAAAGTATTAAAAAAACCACGCAGATTTGCGTGGTTTTTTATAATGATAATAGAAATTCGCTGTTTAAAATAAGTGCGCAAAGAACTATTTTTTGAGTAATTGTTTTTCTCGCATAAGGGCATCTTCTCGTTAAATTAATAGTGCTATAATAAAAAATATTCAGAAAAAGAGCACGAGATACTATCTAAAAAACGAATGGGGAAGATAAAAATGCAAGAACGAATGATATGGTTGGATAACTTAAAAGCATATGGAATAATTTTGGTGATTATTGGGCACTCAATTGTTATAACTGCTGCTAATGACTCGACGGGTATGCTGATGAAACTAATTTATTCTTTCCATATGCCGCTGTTCTTTTTCATTTCAGGTTACTTATTTAGGCCAAATCAAGAGAATTATTTTTATAAAAAATGGAAAGTCCTGTTGCTTCCATATCTTATTTTCCAAATGATTTCTGTAGTCTTTATCAATGTTTTTTATTATATTAAAACGGGTGGTTTAGAGCGAGACCCATTAAATACATTATTAAGCGTTTTTTATATCAATGGAAGTGTAGGTTGGAATTCTCCCTTGTGGTTCTTAATTGTTTTACTGATAATAGACCTGGTATTTGTAAGCTTTAACAAATTAGAAAACAAGAGGTGGCTGCAATTCACTTTAGTTATTGCTAGCTGTATTATTGGATGGGGTCTAAGTGAAACAGGAATTAAATACCCCTTTGGTATACATATTGTTTTTTGCTGTTTTTGCTTCTACTATCTGGGAAACATTACTAAAAAATACGATTTATTAGGCTGGCTAGAAACTAACAAAAATTTACGTACATTATTGTTTTTCATTTCAGGGATAGTGTTAGTTATTAATATGATATGGCTTAATGGGTCGAAATTTATCAGTGTGTATGATAACTATTACGGGACAAATTATTTCTTATTTCTACTCAGCGCAACGAGTGGTATTTTATTTTCGGTATTACTTATCAAACAATATAATAAGATGTGTAGTCTAACAATTTTTGGAAAGAAAGCAATTCTGTTGCTAGGGACACAATATTTTTTATTGTTAGGGTTTGATAAGGTCGGTCAAGTAGTAGGTATTTATTCAGAAGGGACATTTTATTTAATTATAAAAGTAGTTAGTGTGATAGTAAGCTACCTGGTTTTGTTGTCATTGTGGTCGAAACGGGGAAATAAACGACTTTTTCGCTTCATGTAAATACGATAAAACCAGCTATAATATAAGACCAAAGTAATCAATTTTTTGTAGAAAATTTTATTTTACGAAAAGAAAGGAATTGTGACGATGAGGAAGTTATTGAATAGTCGCTCTTTACGGCATTTGAATTTGTTAGAAATACTGTATTGTAATGAATGGATGACGACTAAGGCTATCTCAGAAGAAGTTGGTTTATCAGAACGGCTTATCCGATCAGATATTGCCTATCTGAATAGAGGATTGGAATTTTTTGAGATACAATATGCTAAAAAATACGGTTATTGCCTAACTCTTTTTGATAATTATTCTAAGAGCGCTATTTATAAGTATATTTTAAAAGATAGCCTTGAATTTAACTTTTTGGAAATTTTAGCGTTTGGAACTGGCTTCTCTGCATCAACGATGTGTAAACATCTATACATCAGCCAGTCAACATTAGGTAGATTGGTGAATCGGCTTAATCAAAAATTAAAATCGTCTAAATTGGAAATTACATCCCATCCATATCGCATTACAGGGGATGAATCATTAATTCGCCAATTCTTAATTCACTTAATGTTAGAAAAGTATCAGAAAGCTACTGCTGTTTTTTCAGATGATTCCCTCAATTTAGTAAATGACATGATTGTTATGCTTGAAGAACAGGATGAACCTAAGATTGAATATACGGATAAATACATAATGCAAGTGTGCTTATTAGTGTCTGTCACAAGGACAAAAAACAATCATAAAATTCCAATTAACAATGACGTTTCTAATGTCTTCTATCAAAACATAATAAGTGATAAAAATAGCTTAAAAAAAATAGAAAAAATATTTTGTAAGCCAATCACTATTCCTTTGTTACAACAAATATTTGATGTATTTTTGCTAGAAAGTTATTTAAAAAGTAATGTTGAATACGAGAGTAGTGTGTTTTTTATAAAAAGGCAGGATCACTATCGACACCTTCTTAATAAGTTATCTGTGGCGTTAGACTTTGAAATCTCTAATGCAGAACATGTTTTAAATTGTCTGCTTAATGAAGAGAGTAGGAAATATCAAAGTAATTGTCTTTTGTATAATAAACGTAAAGACTTCATTATGAACTCGCATACCAATTTCAGTGCTTTTTATAATCTTTTTGTACGTGAGTATCGTAAAATCTTCAAAGATTTGTCGTATTCGGATAATATAATGTTCAATCGATGTTACTGTGTTTTGGTCAACTGGGATAAACTATTAGAAAGGTTGGAAAAAAAGAAAGATATAACAATTTGTTTGCACTTTAATGTAGCAGAAATACATCAATATTTCTTAGCACAATACATTAAACAGGCGCTAGAAATGGATTGTAATTTAACGATTATCAATGAAATATCTGTTGAAACGTTAGAGCAAAATGCTGCTAATTATAGCTTGGTATTAACGAATAAAGAAGGCTTGACGTTAGGGAGTACCCCGGTGATTGCGTGCTCTTTATTTCCTGATCAAAAAAAGAGACAATTGATAAAAAAACGAATCAAGCAGCTATGAAAATATTGAAAAATAGACAGTGAAAAAGCATCTCAATAAAGTTTGAGATGCTTTTAATGTGCAGTTTAGAGTGATGGCCACATGGTGAGAAACAGCTAACTACTCAGTTATTAGATTATTTGATAGAGCGAATCGTTGTTTTTAACTGATCAACTGAATTCAAAAATTGTTTGTGTTCAGAATCTGAGATAGGCAGAGCAATAATTTCACGCACACCTTCT
>NZ_JAFYUW010000164.1:0-10226 GCF_017549435.1 Brochothrix sp. | reverse complement strand
GAGCACACGACTGTTAATCGTGTTGTCGTAGGTTCGAGCCCTACTTGCGGAGTTAGGGGAAATACTCAAGTGGCTGAAGAGGCGCCCCTGCTAAGGGTGTAGGTCGCGAAAGCGGCGCGAGGGTTCAAATCCCTCTTTCTCCGTATTATATTTAGGCCCGTTGGTCAAGCGGTTAAGACACCGCCCTTTCACGGCGGTATCACGGGTTCGAATCCCGTACGGGTCATAACAGTAAAGATGTTAACTTTTAAAGTTAGCATCTTTTTTTATTTTTCTCGTAGTGAATTTCTCCGCATACGAGGAGAGTATGGGGCGGAGTGAAAGCGAGTACCAATCCATTCTATTAAATTAAGAACCTTTTTGGAGTATAGATTAAGTTCTATCCTCTTTTTTTGTATACGATTAATTATTGAAACAGAGAAAAAACGATTTCGGAATTTGTGAAATTATTAGCTCCAAAAAAGAAGCACTTATGAGGGCCTATTTGCCGACGTAAGTGCTTCTTTAATATAATAACTGTTTGATTTAAAAAGCTAAGCCAATGATTAAAGCGAGTGCTGTCAGTAATCCGTAATATTTGATTGCCTTAGAACATGTAGCCATTCCAGGAATCATCTTCATGACTTCATTTTGTTTCCAAAAGATATAGATAGACATGAGTGCTGGTGGTACAGCAATAAGTGTAATAAAGAGGAATGGTGTAAGGTTCATTGTAAATACTAATGACCAAGTCCATCCAAATGCGAATAACCACATAGCTGCATAAAATACCGTTGCCCAACGTCTACCCAGTAAGATTGCTAAAGTGAGTCGTCCGTTGCGAGTATCTTCTTCAATATCACGTAAGCTGTTTGCTAACAACATGTTACCAATCATAACGATTAACGGGAATGAAAGGAAAATAATTGTTTTGTTCAAGTAGCCTGTCTGAATAAAAAAGCTGAGGTAAGTAATAATACCACCCATGAAAAATCCAGCGATCAGTTCACCAAAGGGTGTATGTGCAATTGGGAGTGGACCACCGGTATATAAAAAGCCGACAATCATTGAAATTACTCCGATAGCAGCGAGATACCAACTCACAGTGATACAAAGATAGACGCCTAGAAGAAGGGCGATTAGGAAGCTTAAAATGGCTAAATTGCGAATCAAGCTAGCAGACATCTTCTCTTTTGTGATAGCACCACCATGACCTACTTTATTTTCATCGTCATGACCACGTTTATAATCGTAGTACTCATTAAATAGATTAGTTCCTGTTTGAATTAAAAAGGCTGCAAATAACATTGCTAAAAATGGTAAGACCTTAAAGGTTGAATAGTGCAATGCTGCTGCAGAACCAACAAATACAGGAACATAGCTGGAAGCCAACGTATGTGGACGTAATAATTTCCACCATTTATTTTGTGTGATGCGAGCCAGTTTAGAACTCTGACCTTGTTTCAAAAAAACCCTCTCCTTTATTGCGTAATTATACAAATTTAACTATAACACACTATAAACTGCCATAACAGTAAGTAAGAGTATGATACAGTGATATTTTTTGTTATAATTGGTGTGGCAGAGTAAACATAAGCTGATATAAAAAGAGCTATTCGTTGGTTTTATGCGTTCGAATAGTTTCTCTCTTTTTATATGGAGCATCTATATAGGGGCGATATATCTAATGAAACTAGCAAATAAAGTGACAGAGTCTATTAAACAGGCAGTTGAACAAGCAAGAAAGACTGAAAATGCAGTGTTATTGAGCATCATTACTCCGATAGAAGAAATTAATTTTCCAAAGGTGTTAATTAATTTACCTCAAACAGAGGATGCTTTTTATTGGCAAACACCCGATGATTCATTAGAATTTACAGGGATAAAGACAGCGGCAGTGTTTAATGAAAAAATGATGAGTGCAACAGGGGTACAACAAGAGTGGTCGCAGCTTCTAAAAGATGCAGTAATAAGCGATCAAGATAAGGCAAATAGTGGTTTGCCATTACTTTTTGGTGGTTTTAGTTTTGATGATAAAGCAGAAACAACTGGAACAATTTGGAATGTTTTTGGAAAACAGCTGTTTTTGTTACCTGAGTTAATGTTTATGCGCAAAGAGAAGCTAAATACGTTGACAATTAATTGCATTGTTCAAGCGGATGATACTTTTATGAGTATTGAAAAAAAACTGAATAACAGTTATGCGCAAGCAAGGACTTTAAATATAACGTCAGAAAAAGAAAGAACACCTTTAATAATTAAGAAGATTGAAGATTTGATTACGCCCACTGATTGGGATAAGATGTTAAATAAGGGCATTGAACATATTGAGGCAGGTGTGTTTACGAAAGTCGTACTTGCACGCCAAAAAGAAATTGTGTTTAATCGTTCATTACACATTGGTGAATTAATGGCAGCCTTACTTTTACAACAACCGAATTGTTACCGTTATTTGTTGCGTTATCAAGGCACTAGCTTTTTAGGTGCATCACCTGAGCGTTTATTATATAAAGAAGGGCAATCAATCTATTCAGCGGGTGTCGCAGGGTCAATTGCAGCAGGAAAAACAGAAGAACAGCGACAAATGTACGCCGATGAATTATTGGCAGATCCTAAAAATCTACATGAGCATGAAATTGTTGTGAGCATGATTACTAATAAATTAGCAGGTCTTTGTCATGATTTAAACTACTCATCACAGCCTCAAATTTTAAGCAATCGTGATATTCAACATCTATATACACCCATTAAGGCCGAATTAAATAGTGGAATGTCTTTTTTAACATTGGTGAAACAAATGCATCCAACCCCAGCTTTAGGTGGTTTTCCATCTAAGAAAACAGTGGAATGGATTGCAAAAGAAGAACCGCTTATCCGAGGCTTTTTTGGTGCACCAATCGGTTGGTATGATAGTAATGAAAACGGCGAATTCGCAGTAGGTATTCGCTCATTAGCTGCACAAGAAAAAACAGCTCGCTTATTTGCGGGTTGTGGGATTGTTGCGGATTCTGTTCCTGAAAATGAATGGCATGAAACAGCAATGAAATTTCAACCAATGTTAAGATTATTAGGAGGGACAGACAATGACACAGCATCAAATTGAAATGACGCGTTATCTTTCGTCTTTTATTGAAGAGCTTGTACAAGCAGGAGTCAAGGATGCAGTGATCAGTCCAGGTTCACGTTCAACGCCGTTAGCAATGCTAATGGCAGAACATCCGACTTTAAAAATATATGTGGATATTGATGAACGTTCAGCAGGTTTTTTCGCATTGGGATTGGCTAAAGCGTCACACCGTCCCGTTGTATTGCTTTGCACATCAGGCACAGCAGCAGCTAACTATATGCCAGCAGTAGTAGAAGCTAACCTCTCTCAAATTCCATTGGTTGTATTAACATCAGATCGCCCACACGAATTGCGCGGTGTAGGTGCACCACAAACAATTGATCAAATTCATTTGTATGGTCATCATGTGAAAGATTTTGTTGATATGGCTTTACCAGAAGATCGTCCAGAAATGTTGCAATATGCCAAATGGCATGGAGCACGTGCTGTAGATTTGGCTTTAAAGGCGCCTAGTGGGCCAGTTCACCTTAATTTCCCACTAAGACAACCATTGATGCCTATATTAGATCCCTCGCCTTTTAGTGGCGAAGAAAAGCGTCATCATGTACACATCTATTTGACAAAAGAAACAGTTGAAAAAGATCTTTTAAACCAAATTATCGCAGTTTGTCATGGGAAAAAAGGTTTGATTGTCATTGGTGATCTTGATAAAGCTGAAGGTTTTGCAGAAAAATTGGTTGAGCTATCCTTGCAACTAGGTTTCCCCGTTTTAGCAGATCCGTTATCGCAAATTCGTTCTTTTGGTAAAAATGATATTAAAGTAATTGATCAATACGATAGTTTATTACGTATCGATAGAGTAAAACAAGCGATGAAAGCAGATGTGGTTATCCGTTTTGGAGCAATGCCGGTTTCAAAATTCCTTAGTCAATATCTTGATACCTTAGACGATGCCCGTCATTTTGTAGTTGACCCAGGCTCTAGTTGGCGCGATCCAATTAAAGCAGTGACAGATATGATTCATTGTGAAGAACACGTTTTTGTAGAAGAATTGTTAACGACAGTCGATTATACACAACGCAATACGGAATGGTATGATCAATGGCAACGATTAAATACTTTAAGTAAAGCTACCGTTAATAAGTATTTACAAACAATTGAAGGTTTGGATGAAGGGAAAGTTATTAGTGAATTACAGCAACATCTTCCGAACAATGCGACTTTATATATCGGAAATAGTATGCCAATTCGTGATATTGATACGTTCTTCCAACAAACAGAACGTCACATTAAACTCTACGCCAACAGAGGCGCTAACGGTATTGATGGTAATGTGTCAACTGCGTTAGGAATGAGTGTTGTTAAGCAACCAATGTATGCCTTAATCGGCGATGTCACATTCTTTCATGATATGAATGGTTTGTTGATGTCACGTACAAATCAACTTAACATGACTTTAATTGTTATTAATAATAATGGTGGAGGTATCTTTTCATTTTTACCACAAGCAGACAGTCCGCGTCATTATGAGCAGCTATTTGGAACACCAACGGACATATCTATTGAGAAAGCAACTTCATTGTATGATGGTAATTACTATGGCATATCAGATTGGGAAGAATTCCAAGACGCTTTAGACCAATCTGCACATGATAAAGGCTTAAATATTATTGAAATTAAAACAAATCGTTATGAAAATGTAGTCACTCATCGCAGTGTGTGGGATAATATACAGGAAGTGATTGGTTATGAAAGCTTATAATGTGAAGATACGTTCGCGTTCCTATCATCTGTTGATAGAAGGTTCTGATGAATTACCTACAATATTATGGTTACATGGTTTTACTGGCAGTTCACAAACCTTTTTAAAGACCGCTACTTCAATCGATGGTTTTCGCCATGTTTTACTTGATTTAGCAGGGCATGGTCAAACTATTGCCACAGAATGTAATTATGCTGAACAGTTGACTGATATCATCGCTATAATGACTCAATTGGGTAGTGAACACTTTAATGTTGTTGGCTATTCAATGGGTGGCAGAGTGGCATTGGGATTAGCTTGTGAATACCCTGAAAAAGTGACACGACTTGTTATTGAAAGTAGTTCTCCGGGGTTGGCAACAGCAGAAGAACGGGCAGAACGCCGTCACAGTGATCAAAAACTTGCTCAACGGTTGGAAACAAATGGATTGGAAGCCTTTATTGATTTTTGGGAAGGGATTCCACTGTTTGAGTCGCAACGAATATTATCAACGGCTGTAAAAGAACACCTTCGCAAACAGCGAGAAAATAATACTGTGGTTGGTTTGCAGGAATCGTTGTATGGCATGGGAACAGGTTCACAACCCAGTTACTGGGATAAACTTAGTGACATTAACTGTCCTGTTACATGCATTGTTGGTCTATTGGACAATAAATATGTCAGCATCGCAAATGCGATGAGGCTCAAACAGCCAAGCTTCGAAATCGAAGGTGTACCAGATGCAGGTCATGCGGTACATATTGAAAAAAGTGGTTATTTTAATAACTATTTAAAAAAAGTGTTTAAAAATTAGGAGGAATAGAGAATGAAAACATATGACTGGAAACAAGTGAAAGAATATCAAGAGATTAAATTTGAAAAAACAAACCACGTGGCAAAAATAACAATTAATCGTCCACATGTACGTAATGCATTTACACCTTTAACTGTAATGGAAATGATTGATGCATTTACAATCTGTCGTGAAGATGCAGATACAGGTGTTATTATTTTAACTGGTGAAGGCGATTTAGCATTCTGCTCAGGTGGGGATCAAAAAGTACGTGGAAACGGTGGTTATGTAGGTGATGATAACATCCCACGTTTAAACGTTTTAGATTTACAACGCCTTATCCGTGTAATGCCTAAACCTGTTATTGCAATGGTTCGTGGTTATTCTATCGGTGGTGGTAACGTTCTACAATTAGTGTGTGATATTACAATTGCAGCAGACAACGCCATCTTTGGTCAAACAGGCCCTAATGTTGGTAGCTTTGATGCTGGATATGGTTCAGGCTACTTGGCACGAGTTATAGGTCATAAACGTGCGAAAGAAGTTTGGTTCATGTGTCGTCAATATACTGCAGCAGAAGCTTATGATATGAACTGGGTAAATAAAGTGGTACCATTGGCACAAGTAGAAGAAGAAACAATGGATTGGGCAGAGGAAATGTTGAAGAAAAGCCCAACATCATTACGTTTCATCAAAGCAGCCTTTAACGCAGATACAGATGGTTTAGCTGGTTTACAACAATTTGCTGGTGATGCAACATTGTTATACTATACAACAGACGAAGCAAAAGAAGGTCGCGATGCTTTTAAAGAAAAACGTGAGCCAAACTTTGATCAATTCCCTAAATTCCCATAAAGTGAGAGGGTGGAGTAAATGTTTGTGAATAATTGGTTAAGCCAAAGGGTGGAACAGTCACCCACAGCCAGTGCACTTATTTATGATAACGAAACAACGACCTTCCGTGAATTAGGGAAACGTGTGTGGTCAATAGCGGGGAAATTACAAACAGTTATTTCTCCGGGACAACACGTGGCGTTGCTAGGTGAAAATAATCGTGCAATGTATGAGCTAATATTGGCATTACAACAAATCGGAGCGGTAACCGTTTTTATTAATAACCGCTTAACCGCCTCTGAAATTAACTATCAATTAGAGCAAAGTGATACAACACAACTCCTTTATGCAGATAACTTCAAAGAGTTGGTTGCCGTGCTAGATTTAGCACAGCGACCTGCTCTTTCGTTTGTATCGTTAGAGAAGTTAACCGCACCTGCGATGATACCAAATAAAACGGTATCTTTAAAGGCGACAGCATCCATGATGTTTACGTCAGGCTCGACGGGTCATCCTAAAGCGGTGCAACAAACCTACGGAAACCATCTCGCATCAGCAATGGGAACCGCCATGACAAACGCTTTAGGAGTGGGTGATTGTTGGTACTGTGCGGTGCCCTTGTTTCACATAAGTGGTTTATCAATTATGATGCGCTCATTATTGTTTGGTACGGCTGTGATGCTAGAACAAAAATTTGATGCGTTTCGCCTCGGTTTATTATTAACCGAAGGTACCATTACGCATGCGTCAGTTGTAACAACAATGTTGCATCGACTGCTTGATACAACATCATCAACCTATCGTTGTCACCCAGCAGTTAAAGTAGTATTGCTTGGTGGTGGACCGGTGACAAAAGAATTATTAGCAGCCTGCCAAGAACGAAATATTCCAGTCATACCTTCATACGGTATGACAGAAACCGCAGCACAAGCTGTTGCAATGCCTTTGGACAAAGTTGCTGATAAATTAGGTTCTGCAGGTTTGCCGCTTTTTCAAACGCAATTGCGTATTAATAAGGGAACTGAAGCCGCTGATACTGTCGGTGATATTTGGCTCAAAGGTGCTAATATTACACCAGGCTACTATGGTAAACAATCAACTGATTTTCAAAACGGATGGTTTAGAACAGGCGATGTCGGTTACCTTGATAACGAAGGCTTTTTATATGTAAAAGAACGTGCGGGTGATTTGATTATTTCTGGTGGCGAGAATATTTACCCCACTGAAATTGAACATGTACTTTTGGGTCATCCTGCAATAAAGGAAATTGCTGTTGTCGGTGTTCCAAATGAGCAATGGACACAAGTGCCTGTTGCCTACATCGTTACAGATAAAGCAGTGACAGAAGCTGAACTCGCTCATTTTTTGAAGAATAAACTAGCAAAATATAAATGGCCACAGGCCTATTATCACGTAGAAAAGTTACCACGAACAGCTACGGGTAAGATACAACGCCACTTGTTGCGTCAACAATAGCTTACTATTTTGGAAGAAACAACACATGTGGTAAAATAAATTGAATGAATACGATTGATTGGAAGGGGAAATAACATGTCACTACGTAGTAAAATGGCAGCTGTGGTCGGGAAAACCGTCTACATGACAGTGCAGACATTAACCAAAGGAGGAAGCAGTTTTCCAGGCCGTGTTGCGCTGAAACTTGATCCGACTGTGTTAGAAGAAATCTCTAAAAATTATGAAGTGATAATTGTTACCGGTACAAATGGTAAAACAGTAACGTCAGCTTTGATGCATAATGTATTGAAACAACTTGATCCTGATACGATTTCGAACACAACAGGGGCTAATATGTTACAAGGAATTACCTCAACATTTTTGAAAAATTATCAACCAGGTCGCAAAGAAAAACGTCATGCTATTTTAGAAGTAGATGAAGCAAGTCTTGTGAGTATTACTGAGTATGTAAAACCACATGCGATTGTTTTTACCAATGTATTCCGCGATCAACTTGATCGTTATGGTGAAGTCTATACGACATTAAAATTAATGCTTGATGGCGCTCGTTTAACGCCTGAAACAAAATTATTTGTAAATGGTGATGCACCGATCTTCCATGATTTAGATGTACCGAATCCAGTAACTTATTTTGGTTTTGACATTGAAAAAGGTGAAGCACAAGAAGCGCAAATCAATGCAACAGCTACTTTGTGTCCACATTGTAAAAAACCATTAAAATATAACTTTATTACTTATAATAATCTTGGAGATTACTATTGCGAAACATGTGATTATAAACGTCCAGAACTGACGTATCGCTTGAATGAAGTGACGCGTTTAACGGACCAAGAAGCGGATGTTCAAATTGATAATGACCCTTACCACTTAACTGTCGGAGGCTTGTATAATAGCTATAATGCTTTATCGGCTTATGCAATTGGACGTGAATTTGGTTTATCAACAGAGCAACTTCAACGAGGATTAGTCCTTGATCAAGCTGTTTTTGGACGTCAAGAAGCCGTAATGGTTGGTGACAAACGAGTACATGTTATTTTAGTTAAAAACCCTGTTGGGTTTAATCAAGCGATTGAAACGATTGCTTTGCATGAGAAGGAGTTCTCATTGTTCTTACTGATGAACAACCATTATGCAGATGGTATTGACGTGAGTTGGATTTGGGATGTTAATTTTGAAAAATTAGCTGAAATGCCAATCCCGAGTTATAGTGTAGGTGGCGAACGTTATTACGATTTAGGTGTGCGTTTGAATGTTGCTGGGATTCCAGAAGATGAAATTGGCATTGTACCGACAATCGATGGTTTAATCGAAGCGATTCAAAAAGAAAAAACAGATGATGTCTACGTATTAACAACGTACACAGCAATGTTGCGTTTCCGTGAAGAGCTGTACAAAAATAACATGTTGAAAGGAAAGTGGTAATATGGATATGTCATTAACAATGTGTCATCTTTACGCCAACCTGTTAAATACGTATGGCGATAATGGCAATTTATTAGTGCTTAAACATCGTGCGAATGCGCGCGGTATTGCTTTCGATATCGAAACAATCAGCTTGGATCAACCGTTTGATGGCGATAAATACGATATGGTTTTTATTGGTGGCGGTCAAGATTATGAACAACTATTAGTAGCAAAAGATTTACAAACAAAAAAAGCAGCCTTAACAGCCTACATTGAGAATAATAAAGTGATGTTAGCTATTTGTGGTGGCTATCAAATGTTGGGTCAATATTACATGGACGCTGATGGCAATCGTATCGATGGTATTAGTGTGATGCCACACTATACGGTGAATGGCGACGAACGTTTTATCGGTGATGTAATTTTACACAATAAAACGTTTGACGAAAAATATGTTGGCTTTGAAAATCATGGGGGACGTACATACCTTGGTGAAGGTCAACAACCGTTGGCAATGGTTGAAAAAGGACGAGGCAACAACGGTGAAGATGGTACAGAAGGAACGATTTATAAAAATACATTTGGTTCGTATTTACATGGTGCATTGTTAGCAAATAATGCGGATTTAGCAGACCGTTTATTATTAAATGCGTTACAAACGAAGTATCCTGAATTAGCGGAATTACCACCGTTAGTAAGTAAATTCCAAGCAAAAGCGAAAGCCGAACGTCTATTGGGACGAGATGCTACAGATAAGTAATACCATAAAACTATATAAATTAGTGAAAGCAGTATCTTGGCGTTTTTCGTCAAAATACTGCTTTTTTTACTACTATCGTAGCGGATTGCTAATATCGTTGCGAATTCATGAGCTTACGAGAATAGTATGGGACGGAGATTGCGTAAGCAATTGAGTACCAATCAGTAGTTAG
>NZ_JAFYUW010000163.1:0-6983 GCF_017549435.1 Brochothrix sp. | reverse complement strand
TGACGAAACAATTGCTCATATAATACAAGTCGCAACTGCCTTATTTATTGAAAAAGGTTATGAAAAAACAACGATTCAAGATATCGTCGCTAACTTAGATGGTCTTTCTCGTGGTGCTATTTATCACCATTTTGATTCTAAGGACGCCATTATCGCAGCTGTTAATCAAAGATTATTCCCAGAAACGCAAATGTTTGAAGTCATCAAATCCCATGACGATATGACTGGTCTAGAAAAATTAAAACATTTTTTCGTATCGCTTACCTTTAATGAAGAACTTGCAAAATTTTATGCTCAATCGCAATCACTCATTAATAATCCCCAATTTTTAGTAAAACAATTACTGAATAATAGTGAAGTTGTGGCACCTCAAATACGTTTTTTTATAGATGAAGGAAACGCCGATGATTCTTTAAAAGTAGAAAATCCAAAAGCTGTATCCGAAATAACCATGCTTGTTTTAAGCACTTGGTTTTTAACAGCGATTTATCCTGCTACAATAGCAGAATTCAATTCCAAAATATTAGTCGCTAAACAAATTTTAGATAACCTAGGTGTACCAATCATCGATGACAGCATACTCACTAAAATTGCAGACATTCTCAATGGCAACAACAAATAATTGCACGTGACGAAAGGAATCCACTTATGAAAAATTTCTTTAAAAAGGCTTTACGTATTTCAATTAAAATTCTGATTGGCTTAATTGCCTTAGTTGTATTGTTTTTTGCAACCGTCTTCACTGTTAACTACTTCGCTTTAAAGAGTGAAGCTAAGAAAATTGAAGATTATGGTCAAAAGGTCACTATTGATGGTGGTCATAAAATGAACGTTGTGACACTTGGTAAAGGGAAAGACAAGCCAACAATTGTTTTATTACCAGGATATGGCACACCTTCTCCAGGTAATGATTACGATGAGTTAGGTCGTTTATTGGATAAAAATTATCAAATCGTTATCGTTGAACCATTCGGTTACGGTATGAGTGATGTCACAGAAACACCACGTACAACAGCTAATATGAACAAAGAACTTCACCAAGTATTACAAAAATTGGATATTAAAGATTATACGTTAATGGGACATTCGATCGCTGGTATTTACGCAATAGAATATATTTCTCGTTATGGGGATGAAGTGAATGCTTTTATCGGTATCGATAGCAGCTACCCAACACAACCGATGGAAGATATTCCTGTTGAAAGCTTACAAACTCTTAACAAAATGGGCTTCAACCGTTTAATTGCATCAATAATGCCAGATGCCTTAATGTTACCTCCACGTGCAAGTCAAGAAGTTAAGGATCAAGTAAAATACATAGGTTACCGCAACATGATGAATGAGGATGTTGGTGACGAAGCGAAGCGTTTTACACAAAACTTTAAATCAGCATCTAAAGTCTCGCTTCCAAAAGATTTACCTGTTTTCTTCATCATCTCATCTGAAAGTGATGAAGCCGATCCAACCACATGGACAGCGGGTCACGAAGGATTAATTAAAGGAAATCCAAATGGTAAAATTGAAATATTAAAAGGGCCTCACTACTTACATCACACTCAAGTTAAAACAATTGCTAATGATGTCACTGAGTTCCTAGATTCACACAACATCAAATAGAAAGAAAGCTGCTAACTTAAAAATCAGCGGCTTAAGACTGAAGATAAACACTGTTCCAGGTCGTCACTCAGTTTCTATTCAGCCTTATCATATCCTAGTCAAAATCGCTTAAATCATATTCAAAAAAAGATATTTTTAGAGGTTTTGTCTATAATAAAAATAAAAAGCCGCTAATTTTCAAGTTAGCGGCTTTTTATTGGGCTCTATGTATTTACCTATATCATCTAAAAAAAGGAGAGCATATCATATGCTCTCCCTTTTCTATTTATTATTTTAGTCTTTTGTTTCTTCTTTAGTTGTTTCTTCTTTTGGCGCATCAGGATATTTTTCTTCTAATTGCTCCATTAATTCATCTAAAGTCGTTGCATCTTTAGTTTCTGCTTCTTTAACTTCTTCTTCTAGCTCTTCTTTTTCAACGTTTTGAACAGCTTCTTCGATTGACCCCCATGAAAGGTTGTGTAAAACTTCACCCATTTTAGCTTCTGCACGTTCTTGCGTTGTATCACTTACAAACTCTAGACGCTCTACTTCAATGTCTTTCCATTTCACTTGGATTTCATAGTAACGTTGTTCTAAGACACTAAGATCTTCTGTCATTTTAGCTTGAAGTTTTTCTAATTTTTCTACTTGAATTTCGTAAAATGCAACTTCTTTATTCGCTAAATCAGCTAGGCGTGTTTCGCCTTCTTTAGCAGCTTGAGCTGCTTGTGCTGTGCGTTTAATCAATTGCGATTGTGCGTTGTTATAAAGTTCCGTTACTTCAAGTGCTAAGTCGCGTTTTTTTGCCATAATCGAATCAACATCACTTAAATCGCGTTTCACTTTACGAATATAACGATCATATGATTCTAATTGCGGCATATCATCATATTGCCATTTACGCCATGTTTGTTTACCTTGGCGTACCACATCATTAACACTTGCTTCTACTTGTTTTTTTAATCCGCGTGCTTTATCTTCTACTGATTTACGTACATCTCTCATATCTAATTCCTCCTAAGGTTTGTATTCAAATACACTCTGATTTCGATTTTTAGCATTTGCTCGCTTGTGTTTGTTAATATAGTAAAAGCCAACACTCACGATTGTTACAAACAGTGCAAATTTCCACTGGCTAATAACTAATCCGATACCGAGAATAACGACAATCGGATGCAACCACTTTACCCATCCTTTAGCGATTTTAAACTGTTGAAGCCCGTAATAAATGAATCCTAGGCCGATACAGATCACCAACACTGACCAAAACGAGAGGAACAACAAAATTCCTAACGCTACAACGAGAAGCATAAATAGAATTGGCATAGTTCTTATCTCCTTACTCTTGTGAATATACTAAGTATAACAATAAGTTTGTAATCACTATAGCTGCTACAGAATGATATTTATCTACAACTTAAGACTGAGTTAACGGCGCAATTGCCCCTCACCATTCACAACATACTTAATAGATGTCAGTTGTGGTAACCCCATTGGTCCACGAGCATGTAGTTTTTGAGTGCTAATTCCTATCTCAGCACCAAATCCAAATTCAAATCCATCAGTAAAACGAGTGGACGCGTTGACATAGACAACAGCAGCATCCACTTCCTTCGTGAATACTTGGCTATCACGATAAGAATTAGTCAGGATTGCTTCTGAGTGTTTTGTACTATACTGAGCAATGTGAGCAATTGCAGCTGTTGTTGAGGGTACTACTTTAATTGCTAAAATTAGATCTAAAAACTCTGTCTCATAATCAGAAACTGTTGCTTCTTTTACTGTTTCTTTAATTGCTTGTACTGTTTCATCCCCACGGATTTCAACACCTTGATCCTCTAAAGTGCCTACCAAACGAGGTAATATTTCAGCGGCAATTGCTTCATGTACTAATACCGTTTCAACGGCATTACAAGCGGACGGTCGTTGCACTTTTGCATTGCTAACAATTTCAATTGCTTGCATTAAATCAGCTGATTGATCGATATAAATATGGCAATTTCCTGTTCCTGTTTCGATTACAGGAACTGTTGCTTCTTTTACAACTGTTTGAATTAAGCCCGCACTTCCACGTGGGATTAATACATCTATAAAACCATTTAACTTCATCAATTCTTTTGCTGTTTCCCGCGATGTATCTTGCACTAACTGGACTGCAAATTCAAGTTGTAATGGTTGTAACGCTTTTTGAATGACTTTAACAAGCGCCCGATTTGAATGTATCGCTTCTTTACCACCACGTAAAATCGTTGCATTACCTGTTTTCAAACACAAAGCAGCCGCATCAACCGTAACATTAGGTCGTGACTCATAAATGATTCCGATTACGCCTAAAGGTACACGTTCTTCTGAAATACGCAGCCCTGCTTCATTGACCCAAGATTGCACACGTTCGCCCACAGGGTCTGGTAAGGTTGCAACCTGCTCTACACCAATAGCCATTGCTTCAACTGCTGCTTCATCGATAAGTAAGCGTGCTAACATCGGTTTTGCAACACCATTTGCTTCCGCACTTTCCAAGTCTTTTTTATTCTCATTTAACAAATAAGCAACGTCTTCACGAAGTGCTATTGCTATTGCTTTCAAAGCATTATTTTTAGCAGGTGTACTTAAAATTGCTAGTTGGTAGGACATTTTTTTTGCTTGTTCAGCTTGTTTAATTAAATCACTCATCAGTTTCCCTCCTATTCATTACTAAAAAGTGTACCTATGTTTTTCCCCTCTAATAAATCATAGAGTATATAAGGATCTGCTCCGTTTGTAATTAACATTCTCGATTGATTGTTCACAACTCGTTTTGCCGCTTCAATTTTAGTTACCATACCACCGGTTCCAAAGCGACTTCCTTCACCACCTGCTAAATTAACAATATAAGGTGTGATTTCTTTTACCTCACTGATAAGTTTAGCGTTTGGATTAACATTAGGGTCACTATCGAATAACCCATCGATATCCGATAACAGAATAAGTAAATCAGCCGTTGTGACTTCACTTACAATCGCAGATAATTGATCATTGTCGCCAAAACGTGTAACATGCTCAATTTCATTAACACTTACGGTATCATTTTCATTAACGATTGGAATAATCCCTTTATTTAACATCATCTCAAATGTATTTGTAACATTTTTTCGACTATCAGGAAAATCAATAACATCACGTGTGAGTAATATTTGACCAACTACATGACCATATTCACCAAATAGTTTGCTATAGATGTGCATTAATTCTGATTGTCCTACAGCTGCAATTGCCTGTTTTTCTGCCATTTCTACAGGTGGCGTCTTTAATTGTAATTTATGGCTGCCAACACCGATTGCACCGGATGATACTAAAATTACTTCTTTACCTTGATTTGATAAATCCGCCAGTACTCTTACCAATCGCTCAATTGTACGAAGATTGATTTTGCCATTCGAATACATTATTGTTGAAGTTCCCACTTTCACAACAATACGCTGGCTCTCTTTAATTATTTCACGCACCCTAACACCCCATTTTAGTTAGATAATTCTGTTAATTGTTATTCCCTTTATTTTACATGATTTTAATTAAAAGAGTAGCCTTTTAATTAAATTACTTTTCTAAAACAAAAAAACACCACAAAGTTTCATTATTAAGATATAATTATTGTATTAAAAGAATGAGGTGAATCATGAATAAACGAAATTGGCTTTCTTATTGTCTCATACCTGTAATTACTTTTGCCGTGATGATTTCAATATTGATTGCACTACAACCTTCTTATCCCAAAGCTCAGTCTACACAGATTCCTACACTCTTTATTCATGGATTTAATGGTAATGAACGTTCATTCGGCGGAATGATTAATCGTTTTAACTCAAAGTACGGTTGGGGAACCACTTCTCAAACACTTCGAGTTGACACTGATGGAACAGTGACTCCAATTGGAACCTATGATAAAACGGCAAAAAATCCACTTATAAATGTAATTTTTGTTTCTAATAAGGAAAATTTAAAAACGCAAGCTGGTTACATAAAAAATGTCATGACTTATCTACATAAGGAAGATGACATAAAGAAAATAAACGTCGTCACACATTCAATGGGTGGAAGTTCTTTAACTGTCTACTTAGCTTTAAACCATGACAATAAAGAACGTCCGACTGTTAATAAACTGGTTTATATCGGCGTCCCTTTATCTCCGACTGATTATAATAAAAAGATTAACAACGAAGAAAAAGCACAGCGCAAAATTTCCCAACGTATGTCTGAAACTTTGCCAAAAAGTACTGCTTTTTTAATAGTTGCTGGTTATGTCGATAAAGAAAAAGGTGGAGATGGTTCGGTTACACTCGAAAGTGCGTTACTTGCTGAAGATATTTTCAAACACAACCCTTTGCAAACACAAATTGTAAAAGGATCAAGCGGCACTCACTCTGGTTTACATGAAAATGATAGTGTTGATGAACGTATTGGCAAATTTTTGTGGTCTGTACCTACAAAATAACTACTATAGAAATTACAAAAAGCCCAGACTCTTATGTCTGGGCTTTTTTATTGGCAAGAAAAAAAGATGAAGGTCATGTTAGCTTCCTTGCTTTATTTTCGTTTTATTTTTTTGGTAATATTATTTATAATCGGCTTTTTTTCTTTTGGCTCTGGTTTAGCACCAATAACATCTACTAAGAACATAAACACCGGAATACCTATAATTAATCCCCATACACCAAAGAAGTGCTCACTGAAAATCAATACAATAAAGGTATAAAAAATCGGCAATTCTGTTTTTGAAGACATAATCTTCGGATTGAGAATATATGCCTCAATTGCATGTATCACAATAACTGTAATAATCATGTAAATAACATCTGTAATTCCACCAATTGTATAACCGATAATACTTAATGGAATCAATGAAATGACGACACCTGCGACAGGTATCAAACTCAATACAAAAATCATCAATGCAAGACTAACAAGTTGAGGGAAGTTTAGTAACCATAAAACAAGTGTTGTTGCTAATGTATTGAAAAACGCAATAATAAACTGAGCTTCCATTACTTTACCAAAAGTTCCGACAAATCGAGAACCAAAATATGCTACTTCGTCATAGATAAAACCAATAGCACTATGTTTGAATCCTTTTGTGAAACTTACTAAGTGTTCTTTACTTAATGAGAAGAAGAAACTCAATAACAATGCAATAAATACATTGAGAGTAATACTGCTCATACTTGTTAATGAAGAGACAAGGAAGTCAACACCTGTATCCATATATTTCTTTATGTTATATTTATCCATAAAGTCGACAGCCATTGCAATAAATCTATTGCTTGTTCCTTGACTAAAGAATCCAACAGTACTGTTAAACAGTTGTGTTACTTGCTTAACAATTACTGGTAAGTAATGTGTAATTGTTGCAT
>NZ_JAFYUW010000162.1:0-5654 GCF_017549435.1 Brochothrix sp. | reverse complement strand
TTAATCACGGAATTGTGCATCATGTAGCGCTTTATACGGGCCAGCATTAGCAATTAATTGTTCATGCGTGCCTTGTTCTGCAATCCCGCTTTCGTTAATAACAATAATGCGATCGGCATTACGAATTGTTGCTAAACGATGAGCAATAATAAGTGTTGTACGACCTTCTGTTAATTTGTCCAATGATGTTTGAATGATACGTTCGGTTTCTGTATCCAAAGCAGACGTTGCTTCATCTAAAATTAAAATAGGTGGGTTTTTAAGGAACATACGGGCGATAGCAAGGCGTTGTTTTTGACCGCCTGATAATTTAACACCACGTTCACCAATAATCGTATCAATGCCATCTGTCATATTGTTAATGACTTCTTCAAGATTCGCGAGACGAGCAACATGCCAGATTTCATCATCCGTTGCATCCAAACGTCCATAAGCAATATTTTCACGAACCGTACCAGAAAAAAGGTACACATCTTGTTGCACAATCCCAATGTTTTTACGTAAAGAATGGAGTGTCATCTTACGAATATCGATATCATCCACACGAATGGCTCCCTCTTTCACATCGTAAAAGCGTGGCAATAAACTACAAAGTGTTGTTTTACCTGCGCCAGAAGGGCCAACAAATGCAATTGTCTCACCATTTTTAATCGTTAAGTCGATATTATTCAGCACTGTTTTCGAGCCTTCATAACCAAACGTTACATGATCGTAAACAATATTGCCAGTTAACGCAGGTGCTTCAATCGCATCTTCAGCATCAACAATCGTTGGCGCTTGGTTCATTGTTTCTGTAAAACGTTTGAAACCCGCTATCCCTTTAGGGTAACTTTCAATCACGGCGTTGATTTTTTCAATGGGGCGTACCAATACATTAGCGAGCAAGATAAATGCAACAAACTCACCGTTAGTCATTGCTCCGTTAATGCTGTAATAAGACCCCATTAAGAGTGTGAAGAGTGTCATTAGACGAATTAAAAGGTAGTTAATGGAAGAACTTTTTGCCATGGTGCGATAAAATGCTGTTTTAGCATATTTATAGCCATCATTGATGACGCCAAAACGTTTTCGCTCATAATCTTCATTAGCAAAAGCTTTTACCACACGAATACCACCAATTGCATTTTCAAGACCGGCGTTAAAATTGGCGAGTGACTTGAAAATCTTTGAGTTTACACCTGTCATACGCTTGTTGAAATAAACAATCAAGAAGGCAATAAGCGGTACTAAAATAACAGTGGCAACCGCTAATTCAACGTGAATACGCATCATAATAAGGAAAGTACCGATAATTGTCATGATCGCAATGAACACATCTTCAGGACCATGATGTGCGACTTCACCAATTTCAAATAAATCATTCGTCATGCGTGACATTAATTTACCTGTGCGTTGATTATCATAATAATCAAATGATTGTGTTTGCAAGTGTTCATACAAGTCACGACGCATATCTGATTCGATATTTAAGCCCAAAATATGCCCCCAAAAAGTTACAATGTATTGCATGAAACTATTAATGATATAAAAGGCAAACAATGCGACAACTGCTGTGACAATCATTGTCCAATTTTGCGAAGGCAACAATGTATCAATCACACGATTGACTGCAAGTGGAAAAGCTAATTCTAACAGTGCAGCAAAAACAGCACAGGTAAAATCTAAAATAAATAACTTACGATAGGGTCGATAATACCCTATAAAATTTTTAATCATATGTAGACTATCCCCATTTCAGTTGAATTTTTTCTAATTGAGAATATCTCGGAGAAGCGTGGTAGAAAAACCGTATGTTTATAAATTGAAAACACTGTAATAACATGATTAATAAAGGTATTAATTACAGGTGAGTGGTTTTTTAGTGAGATTTCTAATTGAGAATACTCTCTCTATAATAGTTCTTCTGAGAGGTAATTGCAAGATGGCAAAGTGGATAATTTTAAGGTAAGATAGAAAAGAGAGAGTGAGGCGATAGAATGGCAAAACAAAAATTTTATGCAATCAAGAAAGGCCATCGAGTGGGAATTGTTAATACATGGGCGGAATGCCAAGCGTTAACTAAAGGATACTCTGGAGCGATATACAAAAGTTTCCCCACAAAAAAAGAGGCTGAAGACTTTGTTCAAGGGATTAATAGTGCACAACCAGCACACATTGTGGCTTATAATCCAGGTGAATTAGTGGCATACGTCGATGGTAGTTACAACAAAAACACGGAAGAATTTTCATACGGTATGGTGATTATTGATAATGATAAAGTCATCCATCAAGAAGGTCGCAAATTTAAAAATGAATTTTCACCGATGCGTAACGTTGCAGGGGAAGTTTATGGTGCAAAACGGGCGATTGAATACGCGTCAGAATTAGGCAAAGATGTCGGTATTTATTATGATTATACCGGCATTGAGCACTGGGCTAAAGGCGAATGGAAAACAAATAATGACCTAACAAAAGGTTATCGCGAATATGTCAGTTCAATCAATAATATTAAGATTACTTTCCATAAAGTTGCAGCGCATACAGGTGTAGAATACAATGAAATGGTCGATCAAATCGCTAAGCAAGCTTTGTTTGGCTAGATAAGTTATATTTCACCAAAGAAAAAGCGATCCAGCACAGTGCTGAATCGCTTTTTTTGATGAGATAAAAATAGAGTGAGCTGTTTAATTAAAGGCTTGCTAACAATATTTCACGACTAATCTCAGGTGTTAAATCACCATGTTCTGATAATTTCACTTGATCATGTGCAATCAAGTTTGCCACAAGGGCATCAACATCTTTAGCAGTTAGGTCATACGCGCTAAGCGATGTAGGAACTTCTAATGACTCAAGGAAAGCAGCTGTTTTGTCGATAGCAGCAGTGATTCGTTCGTCGTCAGTTCCTGTTGTGATACCCCAAACACGCTCGCCGTATTGTAATAATTTTGATTGTTTTTGTGTTTTGCGGACAGTTAGCATTGCTGGTAAAATAGCAGCTAATGTACGTGCATGGTCAATATGGAAGAGGTTGGTAATTTCATGCCCGATCATATGTGTTGCCCAATCTTGTGGCACGCCTGGACGTAAAACGCCATTTAATGCGTTTGTTGCTGCCCACATAAAGTTGGCACGATCATTGTAGTCGGGTTCTGAATCATTCACAACACGGGGTCCAATTTCAATTAATGTTTGTAACAAACCTTCAGAAAAACGATCAGTGACAAGAGCGCCAGCATCGTAAGTCATGTATTGCTCAAAGATATGAACAAAGGCATCAACAATCCCATTGGCTAATTGACGTTTTGGTAAAGTATAAGTCAAAGTTGGATCTAAGAAAGAGAATTTAGGGAAGGTATGTGCACTCCCAAAACCTAATTTAGCACCTTTTTCAACGAAAGTAATGACACTACCTGCGTTCATTTCTGAGGCAGTGGCAGGAAGCGTTAAAACGCTACCGAATGGTAATGCTGAATGGATGGGTAATTGTTTACCAATACCGCCACCAAACATATCAATAGGATCGCCATCAAATTCCGCTGCAGCAGCAACAAATTTAGTCCCATCAATAACAGAACCACCACCGACAGCTAATAAGAAATCGATTTTTTCGTCTTTCACAACAGCGACAGCTTTCATCAGCGTTTCATAGGTAGGGTTAGCTTCAACACCGGCAAATTCCAAAACAGTACGTTTGCCTAATCCTTCACGGACTTTATCAATTGTTCCAAAACGACGAGCAGACTCGCCACCGAATAAAATTAAAACACGTGCTTCCTGTGGGATTAATGAATCCAATTCATTTAAACGCTCAGGTCCAAACACGATATGGGTAGGGTTATAAAAATCAAATGGTTGTATCATACTAACAACGCCACGCTTTCTTTTTTAGTTTGTCTTTCTGAAACAGTGAAAGTATAACACAGCTTTTTTTAATCACCAAGTTGAATGCTCGGTGTTATTCATCGCATAAGGTGCGTTGCAATTGATCGCTAGGAATAACGCTTAATCCCCAATTACAAATGACATTTAAAACCGGAATCAGTGAGTCGCCTTTGGGTGTTAATGAATACTCGACATGTGGGGGAACAACAGGATAAACGACACGTTTAATGAGGCCGTCTTTTTCCATTTCTTTCAATTGATTCGTTAAGGTTTTAGGTGATATTGAAGCAATGTACCGTTGTAATTCATTAAACCGTACAACTTTTCTTTCATATAATTCATACATAATCATAATTTTCCATTTGCCTTGAATGTGCTTCATAGTGGCATCAAATTCATTTAAATACATGATAAATCGCTCCTTACTTACCTCAAGGTAACTGACTGACCTAAATGTGCGTACTAGTATTATTGCTAGTTTGTTCTATACTAATAGTATCATATAAAAGAGAGAAGGAACGGTCATGAAAAAATTAATCGTAATTACAGGTGCCAGCAGTGGTTTTGGAAAAGAAAT
The DNA here is from genome assembly GCF_017549435.1 of Brochothrix sp. Classification (NCBI taxonomy): domain Bacteria; kingdom Bacillati; phylum Bacillota; class Bacilli; order Caryophanales; family Listeriaceae; genus Brochothrix; species Brochothrix sp. The sequence continues at coordinate 1,216 of NZ_JAFYUW010000162.1, read as the reverse complement.
GGCGCTCCATTTTAGTGCCGCAGGACATCCTTTGTTATTATTAGCTAGGCGTACAGCCCCCATGTTAGCATTAAATCTTCCAAATACACTCGTTAAAGAAGTAGATGTGACGGATTACAAAGCATTTGAAACAGCGATTCATGAAGCTGAATCTATCTACGGTAAAGTTGATTTACTCGTTAATAATGCGGGGTTAATGTTATTAGGTAATATTTGGACACAAGATCCTGCTGAATGGCAAACGATGCTTAATGTCAATGTACAAGGTGTTTTAAATGGGAGCAAAATTGTATTAGCAGATATGATGGCGCGTAATGAAGGCTCAATTATTAACGTCTCATCCATCGCAGGTAAAAAAACATTTGGTAATCACGCAGCCTATTCAGCGACTAAATATGGTGTGCATGCTTTGACTGAAACGATTCGTGAAGAAGTCAGTGCTACAAACGTGCGTGTGATGCTTGTGGCTCCTGGGGCAGCTGAAACCGAGTTGTTACAACACACAACAGATAACGACATCAAAGAAGGTTACAATGAATGGAAAGAAACAATGGGTGGCATTTCGCTTGATCCAAAACACGTGGCTAACTCTGTGAAGTTTATGTACGACTTACCACAAGAAGTCAGCATTCGCGAGCTGGTGATTGCTGCGACGAAACAAGGCAGCTAGTTAAGAATTGAGTACTATTATCGTAGTGAATTGATTCACTTTACGAAAGTAACATTCCTTAAATACTTTAAAACAACGATTATCATCCCCGATAATTGTTGTTTTTTTGTTTTAGCTCAAAGTTTGCCTCTAATTGTCCTCATTAGGTGTATTTGGTATACTATTATTGTTATTTAACCATTTATTTAGCTCTTTAACAAACTTTAAATAGTACAAAAGTTTTATTAAGGATACAATCGGAGGCACAATCATTTTATCTTTATGATTATGATAACCATTTATTCGAACTACATACAGGTACAATTGAAGAGCGTATAGCAGGCTATAGCGATAATTTATAAGACAAAAACATCAGGGTATTTACCGTGGTGTTTTTGTTTGTTAAAATAATAAACAATATCAATGTGTTGACAATTTTAGTAAACGTTATATAATAATAGTGTGAGGAGTTGAGGGTATGAATTTATTGGAATTAAGCCTTAATGAGCTTAAACAGGGGTACCATGAGCAAAATCAACAATTGCATTGTAATTATTGTGATTGTGT
>NZ_JAFYUW010000161.1:0-6672 GCF_017549435.1 Brochothrix sp. | reverse complement strand
TTTTCATTTATTATAGGTGTTGTGAGTCTGTTACTTACATTATTTATTAAACCACCTTATATCATTTCACATGTACAACAAACGGGTTTTAAATGGAGTCAGTATTTTGAAGTGCGTTCGTTACCAATTTCATTGATGATGTTTTATGGAGCATTGGCATACTCAAGTATACTTTCATTTATTACCGCCTATGCTGCTGAAGTTAATTTAATATCTGCTGGGAGTTTATATTTCCTAGTTTATGCTTTGATTATTTTGGCATCACGTCCATTTACAGGAAGAATTATGGATATACGTGGTGGTAATAGCATCATCTACCCAGGCATTATTTTGTTTGCAATTGGTTTGGTTCTTCTTAGTCAAAGTACATCTACACTGATGTTTTTATTAGCAGCGGCAATCATTGGTTTAGGGTACGGTAATTTCCAATCAGCAACGCAAGCTATTGCGGTTAAAGCTGCACCTAAGGAACGAATGGGTTTAGCAAATTCAACCTATTTTATTTTTCTAGATTTAGGTCTTGGTTTTGGACCAGTTGCATTAGGTTATCTTATTCCAACATTCGGTTACCGAGGCGTTTATCTAGGGTTGGCTGCTTATATGGTAGTTGGAATTTTTGTTTACTTCCTTTTACACGGTCGTAAAGATAAACAGCTACTGGCAGAAACGACCTAATAATGACACATTTTGCTCACAAACTCGCGGTTCCTTTGTGCTAAAATAATAATATAAAGGATTCGGGGGAATGTTATGCAAATAGCTATAGGGATAGTAATGGCGATGGGTTTAATTTTCAGCATCATATTTTGCATAAAAGTATGGCGTACAAAGTAAATAATCAGTCATAAAAAAATGAGATGTAGTTGTCCATTTTGTTGTTATATATAATCGTAAACACACCTGTTGGTGTGTTTTTTTGTTTTTGATCCTAGTAATGGTTGTTCTAAAACACAAAATTTTTCAGCTTATCGATCAATAGTTTTAACTAAACTAATGTGCTCTCTTTTCAAATGAAGTGCAATGTAAAAATACTGAAAAACATTCACAGGAAATAGGGGCTTTTCAATAATTTGGTTGAAAGGTACTCACAAGTTATGAATGGATAGAAGGAATGAGACTCCTAAGTCAATAATAGAAGGATTGGTACTCAATTGCTTGCGCAATTTCCGTCCCATACTGTCTTTGTAAGCTCATATCTTCGCAACAATGTCAGCACCCATACTAATCTCGTAAAGTGGATAAATCCGCCACGATATTAGTATTATAAGTTAACAAACTTATGTTAAGATTAAAGGAGTCAGAGTAACGATTATAAAAGGGGCAAAACAATGGAAAAATGGTATCAATTAGATAATGCTGCAAAAGTATTCCCATCTGTAACAAGTGAACGAAATTCTTCTGTTTTTCGAGTTGCAGCCATATTAAAAACAGAAGTTAAGCCTGAGGCATTAAAAGAAGCGATAAAAATAACATTATTACGTTATCCAATGTTTACCGTACAGTTGCGTAAAGGTGTTTTTTGGAATTATTTAGATGATAATCAAAAAGAATTGAAGATAGAAGAGGAGCAAGATTTTCCTTGCAGTACCATTCACACTGAACAAAATAATGGTTATTTATTCCGTGTGCTTTATTATAAGAAACGCATAGCAGTAGAAATGTTTCATGCATTAACTGATGGTAATGGTGCAATCGAATTTTTAAAAACGTTATTGTACTATTACTTTAAAAATAATGGCAATTCGTTCACTGTGGGCAGCGACATTCTAACTGCAGAATCGACGAATAGTTTAGCTGAAGCAGAGGACAGTTTCCAAAGGTATTATAAACCGTGTTATGTTGAAACTACGGAAAATCAAAAAGCATATCATATCAAAGGTATGCCCTTTAATACACCAGGGACAAATGTGACTCATGGGGTTGTCAGTGCAGCTGCACTTAATGCATTGGCAAAAAAAGAGAATGTGACGATTACGGCGTTATTAACAGGTATTCTTATTTATGCTATTCATCAAACGAGAGTACAATATGACCGTAAAAATCAACCGATTGTTGTAGCTGTCCCAGTTAATTTAAGAAAAGCGTTCCCTTCTAAAACCTTACGTAATTTTTTTGGTGTTGTTAATATCGGTGTGTTTGTTGAAAAAGAAACCACAATCAGCAGTATTATTAAACGTTGTAACAGCATGCTAGTACATAAAACGAGCAAAGAACATTTACAAAACCTTATTTATAACTACGTATCGCTTGAACGAAAAAAGTCAGCTTATTTTGTTCCACTTTTTCTTAAAAGCTATTTTATGAATATTGGTTTTCAAAAATTAGGTGAAAATAAAAAGACCATTTCAATGTCTAATTTAGGTAGGGTGAATTTTCCACCTGAAATGGCGGATGAGATAGAGGCGTTAGAAACAATTATGTATCCGACAAAAAACAGTCCACTTAATTGTAGTTTATGTACTGTGGGTGATCGTATGACTATTACCTTTGCACGTAATATTGTTGATGTTGATATCTTACAATTTTTCTTTACATACCTCTCAAAAGAATTAGAGTTAGATGTAGAAATATATTCAAATGATTGGGGTGTGTTAGATGACTAAGTGTATTCGCTGTCATGTCAATATAGCTGAGCAACATTTACATTGCCCATTATGTGGTCATAGTTTGAAAGAAGAAAAATCTGCACAAACAACTTATCCAGACTATACAATTCATTATAAAAAGGTCAATCGTATTTCAAAAGAAAAAATATTTTTGTTTTTATCTATTAGCGTTGTAATGGTTGCGTTGACTATCAATTTACTGACATTAAATCTAAATAGCGTATTTTGGTCTGTTATTGTCGGTTTTGGTATTTTTTACTTATGGATTGTTATTAAGGGCACGCTACTTGCAAAAAATCACATTGGTAAACGATTGCTGTATCATTATATCTGGCTGGCGTTGTTTTTCTTTGTGATTGATCTTTGCTTAGGATTTGAACAGTGGTCAACCAACTATACAATACCTTTGCTTGGTATGGGTGCAACCTTTTTAATGACACTCATCGCACTTTGGAAACGTTCGTTATGGCAAGATGATATCGGTTATATTTTTGCAATGTTTTTTATCAATTTATGCCCAATGTTGTTATTTATATTCAACTTATCATCAGTTATTTGGCCAACAATTGCGACGATTGTGTACTCGTTAATAACGATTATCGGCATGATTATTTTCTCAGATAAACAGTTTAAAGCGGAGCTTGTTAAACGTTTTCATTTTAGATAATAACGACTAATTTGCAGTAACCTATCTTTTATCAAGATAGGTTGTTTGTTAATACTATGTTAAAATAACTATATAATTAGTTAAAAGGAGCGATTTAATGGAATTACAAAATGTACTTGAAATGAATCATATTGCTAAGGAATTCGGTAATAGGACAGCATTAAAAGATATCTCAATTAACATTAAACGTGGTGAAATATTAGGCTTTTTAGGACCTTCTGGAGCCGGAAAAACAACAACCATAAAAATACTAACAGGGCAGTTAAAACAAACAAGCGGTACTGCCATTTTATTAGGAAAAGATACGCGTGAAATCAATGAGTCAATCTATGAACAAATTGGTATTGTGACAGATAATAGTGGTTTATATGAAAAACTCAGCGTCTATGATAATCTTCACTATTTCGCAAAATTACTGAATGTTGAGACAAAACGAATTGATCAAGTTTTACAGCGCGTTGGACTATTAGAAGATAAGAAAAAACCAACAGGTAAATTATCTAAAGGGATGAAACAGCGTCTTGTCTTGGCACGTGCAATTTTACATCAGCCCAAAATGCTTTTTTTAGATGAACCTACTAGTGGTCTTGATCCATCTACAGCCAGTGAAATACATGAATTGTTATTGGAGCTTCGTGATCAAGGGACAGCGATCTTTTTAACAACTCATAACATGGAAGAAGCAACTAAACTATGTGATAATGTCGCTCTATTATTTCAGGGAGAAATTGTTGAATCAGGTAAGCCAAAAGAAGTGTGTTTAAAATATAATACATCAAAAGCATATAAAGTTTTACTGAATGACGGTACTCAAGTTGAGTTACAAAATACAAAAGAAGATATGCAGAAATTAACAGATTGGTTATCAGCTGATGAAGTTATGACTCTGCATTCAACGGAGCCAACACTAGAAACTGTCTTTCTCACAGTTACAGGGAGGGAATTACAATGAACATCTCATTAAGAAAAGTTAAGGTTATTTTCATGATGAAACTAAGAATGATATTGGCGAATTTATCAATTATGATTGGTCCATTAATGGCGCTAGGCTTTGTATTTATGTATCGTAAAATAATGCCAAGTGGCGGTAATGCAGAAGAAGCTCAATTTATGCAATCCTATTTTTTACAGTTAGGATTACTTTTTAATATTATGATGACAGGGATTATGGCATCAAGTATGCCTTTAGCAGAAGAGAAAGAAAAAAACACATTACGAGTGTTAATGACTTCTTCAGTAAAAGGGAGCGAGTTTTTCATTGGTAGTATGGCACCTGTGCTTTTGATTATGGTTATTGTTAATATATTACTATTGCCAGTGAGTGGTGTTTCTGGAATAAATATTGGTTTATATATCTTAATAACAACATTTTCGAGTTTAATCACATTGATTATCGGTGGTCTTGTAGGGTTAGTAGCTAATACGCAAATGACGGCTTCGTTATTATCGGTACCTTTAATGATGGTATTAATGATGATCCCCTTGTTCTCTAATATGAACGAAGGAATGGCAAAAGTTGCCGATTACTTATATACAGGTGGTATGAGTGAATCGATTGCTAATCTAGCTTCAAAATCTGCTGATCCGATTTCAACACATACAGTGATTGTGCACTTTATTTGGTTAATTGTTAGTTTAGTTGCGTTTTTATATTATTATAAACGACGTGGTCTAGATAACGATTAAATCTAGTAGAATAAGGAGAAATTATGAAAAAATTATTGTTAGGTTTATCGGTAGCTTTAGCTAGTTTTATCTTTTTTTTGCCAACACTTATTATGGCGTCAGAAGAATATTTTGAGATTTACCTTGTGAAAATAATTTCGTCTTCAATTGCGCTGGCAACATTGAGCCTTATTTGTTTGTATAGTGCATTTAAAACTAAGTATTAGAATAAAAAACTTTAAGATAAAAAATTCAGTAAATTTTAATTAAGATAATCTGTGATTAATGATTGGCCTTTTGATGTTTCAAGAGCCATCTATTACTCTAGATTATTTTTTTTTGAGTTTAATAGATACAATTGCCCCAATAATAGCTGTTTTTTTTTGCATTAAATACTTTAAACTGATAATAACAGAATAATCTGTTTTTTTATCAAAGCTGTTGTTCTGAAGAATAGGAGGGGGATTTATGATAAAGAAAAGAAGCGTTGTAAGAATTGTGTTGGGAATGATTGCTTTACTTTTTTTAGCAAAACCAAGTATTATACAAGCGGATACACTGAATGAATTTAAATTGAAAAATGGTATCAAGGGTGTTGAAATTTTGTTAGAACAACCAGAAGTTTTTCCTTTAGATAAAGAGCCAATACTTTCAAAAAACGCAAGATACATTGATTATTCTGCGACTATTTATGAAGCAACAAATAAATCTTCATCGGTAGAAATTAAATATAAGGCAGAGGCAGTTAATAATAGCAAAAAAGCAGATACTATAAAAAGAACTGTCACACGTAATAAATTTTTAAAAGGCAGTGTTTCAACAACTGCAGATTTTAAAATGATTGCAGCTAAAGTGGGAGTGAAAGCAGAGATTGGGGTTGGAAAATCTAAGACTGTTACAACTCAGCATACTTGGACTATTCCTGCTAAAACAAAAACAACGATTAAATTTGGTTCGAAAGTATATACTACTCGTGGTAACATCGTTAGATATGATAGAGGAAAAGTTATTAAGAGAAAACCAGTCGATGCAAAGTATTCACACTGTGAATACACATCTAAAGTATCTAAAAAAATAAAATAATAGTAGGATATTTTATTTTAGTATAATCAAATAGCGATTTTTATAGAGCAAAGGAGCTAAAGTCATGAAATTTTTTTTAATAGTTAGTGTAATGTTAGTTATCTTACTTGGGGGCTGTGCAGTTAATACTGCTTCAGTAGAAAAAGAAGGGAAAACAAATAATACAACGGAACAAAAAGAATACGATTCGTTGGATGACTACTTTAAAGAACTTACAGGTGATGGTGTGTCGATATCAAAACCTACGTTTACAATTGAAGGGAAAAAATTGAACATATGTTTTGAGGTAGGTTACCCTCAGAAGGTTATCGACAAATTAAAGAATACAAAACAGATGAGCTACTATCAGGTTATCGAAGAAGAGGGTAACGGTATCTTAGCTAAATATACAAAAACTATTGAAAATAAATCAGCACTCTATGCGGAATCACCTTTTTATGAAAATGATTTAAATACATTGGAGGAAAAAGATGGTTTCTATTTTTATAAAATAGAAGTCCCATTGTTGAAAAAACCGACTAAAGTAGATAAGACTAAATTAATGGATGGTAAATATTATGCACTGGTTTTCTTAAATGAGAAAAAAGAACGAAAAAATGTAATACATGGTCTTGATCAGGGACTTCATCAATAGGTTTCGCCTTTTAGTAA
>NZ_JAFYUW010000160.1:0-4447 GCF_017549435.1 Brochothrix sp. | reverse complement strand
ATGGTATTGGTAATGGCAAACGGGATGGCAGGTAATAAGCCTATTTCAGCACATCATCCTGAAATGACTCTCTTTAAAGAAGCGTTATTATATGTCTGCACAGTGTTATCGAAAAAAGTAGCTGAAGATGGTGAAGGGGCAACTAAATTGATTGAAGTTACTGTTAATGGGGCATTGCATAAAGAAGAGGCACGTTTGATTGCGAAAACGGTTGTTGGTTCTAACCTTGTAAAAGCGGCATTCTTTGGCGAAGACGGGAACTGGGGACGAATTATTGATGCTGTCGGGTATTCTGGGGTACCTGTAAATCCAGATACAGTCGATATTAGTATTTCCGATGTTGCGGTGTTGGTACAAAGCGAGCCAGTAGAAGTAGATGAAGCAGCGGTACTATCCCCTGTGTTACAACAAAAAGAAGTGAGTGTCGTAATTGATTTACATTTAGGAACAGAAACAGGCACAGCCTGGGGATGTGATTTAAGTTATGATTACGTCAAAATAAATGCGGCTTATCGAACATAAGAGGAGGAATACATATGAGTGGAACAATTGTTATTAAATTAGGAGGCAATGCGTTAGAAAAAATAGAACCTGCTTTTTTTGAGCAAATCAAGGATTGGCAAAACGCTGGCAAACGGTTGGTGTTTGTTCATGGAGGCGGGCCTCAAATAGATGAATTATTAACAAAGCTTCATGTTGATATTGAAAAGAAAAATGGCTTGCGTGTGACAAGTCGTGAAGTATTGGATGTGGCAACAATGGTGCTGGCAGGAAAAATCAATACACAAATGGTGTTGAAGTTTGCAGCGAAAGGATTCCAGTCGATAGGATTAAATGGGAGCGACAACCTTTTATTGCGCGTCACACCCGTTCAAGATAAAGCATTGGGTTATGTTGGTACGGTTGATCGTGTGAATGCTAATTTTTTGAATATGCTATTAGACCAAGGTTTGACACCTGTTATTGCACCATTAGGAGTAGACGCCAATTTCCAATTGTACAATGTGAATGCGGACATTGCAGCCTGTCATATCGCGGGTGCTTTGCAAGCTGAAAAACTAATCCTACTTACGGACGTGCCAGGCGTATTTGCGCATCAACGTGTAATTCAAGAATCAGTACCTCAAATGATGACAGATTACATTGACCGTGGCATTATTATCGGGGGGATGATTCCAAAAGTGAAAGGTGCAGTGACGGCTGTTAATCGAGGTGTTAAGAGCGTTCACATTACAGATAAATTACATCTTTCAGGGACGGCGATTACTAAAAAGGCGGTGATTTAAATGGCAGCATTGATGGGAAACTATAGTCGAATTCCACTAGCAATTGAGTCAGCAGAGGGGGCCTATGTAACAGATGAAATGGGTAAACAATATCTTGATTTCACATCAGGTATTGCAGTTTGTAATTTGGGACATCGTCATCCGGCAGTAGAGCTAGCGGTAACAGAACAGTTGAAAAAAGTGTGGCACATGTCAAATCTATTTGAAAATCGACTGCAAGAAACTGTGGCTGAAGCAATTGTTCAGCATTTAGAAGAAGGACAAGTGTTCTTTTGTAATAGTGGTGCAGAAGCAAATGAAGCAGCCATTAAGTTAGCACGTAAAAAAACGGGTAAAACAACTATTTTTACGTTTCAACACTCTTTTCATGGACGTACGGTAGCAGCAATGACAGCAACGGCTCAAGCTAAAATACACGATGGTTTTGGTCCGTTACCAACAGGTTTTACCTATTTACCTTATAATGATAGTGCTGCTTTGAAAGCTGCTATTGAAAAAGATGAGGATGTTGCAGCTGTAATGTTAGAACTGATTCAAGGTGAAGGTGGCGTTCATGTTGCGGAACAGTCATTCATCGATGAGGTGATAGCAATTTGCCAGGCACATAATATTTTAGTGATTGTTGATGAGGTTCAAACAGGTTTTGGAAGAACAGGTCAATTATTTGCTTCACAAAACTATTCATTTGTACCCGATATCATGACATTAGCAAAAGGAATTGCGAACGGCATTCCAGCAGGCGCGCTCTATGCAAAAACGGCAGTGGCCCAAGCATTTACGCCAGGATCACATGGCTCAACATTTGGTGGTAATTATTTAGCGATGGCTGCTTCTGAAGCGGTGATAAACACAATGACGGCGGAAGGATTCTTAGCACAAGTAGACGCAACAAGCATCAACTTAGTAAGTGAATTACAGTTGCTGACCGAAAAATTCCCGTTTTTTAAAACTGTTCGAGGACAAGGGTTATTGATAGGGATCGAGTGTGATAGTGCTGTTGCTGATTTTATTACAGCCTGTCGTAAAGAAGGCTTATTGGTATTGTCAGCAGGAACCAATGTGCTAAGATTATTGCCACCATTAACGATTACAACAGTTGAATTAAATAAGGCTATCGCAATTCTCACAAAGGTATTAAAAAATAAAGATACAATTGAGGGTTGATTCGTAGGTGAAGGTAAGCTACAATAAGAACAATAGTTAAATAGAATGTGGATAGAGGCGCGAGAGCTATCAGTAGGGTATTGGATGTGTTTACGAGCACAGTTGAAAGTATTTGAAAGGGGTTATCGCCGAAGTGGGGGACGTTCGTTAATGAACCTGCTGGTGTGTTGTATAAGATATAACACATTGTCAAGAAGTCTTGGAGGGCTATTCTCATTGAAAACATACAAACTGATTGTTTGGAACGTTGTCAATTTGAGAAACTAAGCGCAGGCTTATGCTCTTAAAATGGCGACGTTTTTTTGAATATAAACACTGGACAACCGTTCGTTTAACTAAATCGTACACAGAGGAGAGTGACAGGCGTGGGGAAAGTGGTTTTAAAATTTGGTGGCACATCTGTCGGTGATGTTGCAAAAATTAAAGCAACCGCAGAGCAGGCAATCAGAGAAAAAGAAAAGGGACATGAAGTAGTTGTAGTTGTTTCAGCAATGGGAAAATCAACCGATCATTTGGTTAATTTAGCAGAACAAATCAATCCCAAAGCACCATCTCGTGAAATGGACATGTTATTATCAACAGGAGAACAGGTCACGATTGCTTTATTGGCAATGGCAATAGAACATGAAGGACATGCAGCAATTTCATATACGGGTTGGCAAGCGGGATTGGTGACAGAAGAGATTCATGGCAATGCAAGAATTCAAAATATTCTTACTACTAATGTGGGTAAAGCGTTAGATGAGGGGAAAATTGTTGTTGTTGCAGGGTTTCAAGGTTTAAGTGAAAATGGTGAGATTACAACTTTAGGACGTGGGGGATCCGATACAACCGCAGTTGCTTTAGCTGCAGCACTTGGAGCTGAAAAATGCAGTATATGTACAGATGTTGTTGGTGTTTATACAAGTGATCCTCGTTATATTTCAGAGGCGCGTAAACTTGCTGAAATTGATTACGATGAAATGCTTGAATTAGCTAATTTAGGAGCGGGTGTTTTACATCCTCGTGCAGTTGAGTATGCTAAAAATTTTAATATACCACTTGAGGTTCGTGGCGCACATGTAGTTGAAGTAGGAACAATGATTAAGGAGGGAAATTTATTGGAAACAAAACAAGTTGTAAGAGGTGTTGCATTTGATGATAAAATCGCACGTATTCGAGTGAGTTTTAAATCAGTTGATAAAATGAATGTGGCATGTATCTTTACGAAACTAGCAGAAGAGCATGTGAATGTTGATATCATTGTTCAAAGTATCGGTGAGGAAGCTGGACCATCAGCAGTATCTTTTTCATTAAAAGAAGCAGACTTAGAAGAAGCGTTACGCGTATTAGAACAAAACAAGGCAGCGATTGGTTATCATGATCTTGTAACTGAAAGCGGCTTAGCAAAAGTATCGATTGTAGGATCTGGAATGGTTTCAAACCCTGGTGTAGCCGCTCAAATGTTTACAGTGTTGCGCAATGCGGGCATCTCAGTTCGGATGATTAGTACGTCTGAAATTAAAGTTTCAGTGGTTGTACCAGAAGTTAAAATGTTGGAAGCGGCTGAGGTTTGTCACCAAACATTCGATGTTTAATTAATAGAAATTTTAACCCTGACAGTCGTCGGGGTTCTTTTTTTGAAATAAATTAAAAAGGAATGTTGGTATAGTTAATAGTAATTATTTTACTAGTGTGACACAGGAGTTATTGCGTCAGTTATTAGTTAGACAGTACCGCTAATCATTTGCAACCGTTGCTATCTAGCTTGTACAATAGAATGAGTGTCTTCTTATGGATAGAACATTAAAACTTTTTCTTAATACAGAGGAGGCAAGGGGGAGGTCAATATGACTGAAAAAAATATTAAAAGTGAAGCCGGTATTTTAAGTGCTAATATCGCAGTGATCGTCACCTTTTTATATCTCATAAGTGTGGCAATGATTTTTTTAGTTACGGGTGATAAGAAGCTTGTTATTTTGCAAACTACCTGGTATTTATTAGGTGTTATGGTCATT
>NZ_JAFYUW010000023.1:0-5418 GCF_017549435.1 Brochothrix sp. | reverse complement strand
GCTTGGTCAGAAGCACGCGACCAGTCAGATTATAAGATTTTCCAACCACATCTAGAAGAAATTATTGCGTACAAGAAAAAATTCATTGGTTATTGGGGCGAAAAAGCAACCGCCTATGATACACTACTAGATCAATTCGAACCAGGAATGACCGTAGCTATCCTTGACGAGGTTTTTGCAGAGGTTCGTGAAGCAGTGATTGATTTACTTAAACAAACGCAAGCTGCGCCAAATCAGCCCAAGTCTAATTTGCTGGAACGTTCATTTGCCAAGGATAAACAAATTGCGTTTAGCCGTGAAATATTGACTAAAATGGGTTTTGATTTTGAAGCGGGGCGTATCGATGACACCATTCATCCTTTTGCGATTACAATGAATCAAGGCGATGTGCGAATTACAACGCGTTACGATGAAATGAATTTTAAAATGGCTGTGCTTGGCTTGATTCATGAAGGCGGTCATGCCATTTATGAACAAAATATCGCGCCGGAATATGATGGAACACCATTATCTGAAGGTGTATCGATGGGGATTCACGAATCACAATCACTCTTTTATGAAATTATCTTAGGTTCAAGCCGCGCTTTTTGGGAAGATAATTATGCGCGTTTCCAACACTATGCTGCACCATCGTTCGATGATGTTTCTTTTGAGTCATTCTATGAAGCGTTAAATGTGACTGAACCGTCACTCGTTCGTATTGAAGCTGACATATTAACCTATGCATTGCATATTATTATCCGCTATGAAATTGAAAAAGCGATATTTAACGATGATTTAGATGTTAAAGAGCTTCCAACAGTTTGGAAGGCTAAGTATAAAGAGTACCTCGGTATCGAGCCAAAAAACGATTTAGAAGGCATTTTACAAGATATTCATTGGGCGGGTGGCGATTTTGGCTATTTCCCTTCTTATTTGCTTGGTTTGCTTAATGCTGCACAGTTAGAAGTCGCAATGCGTCAAACGATTGATATTGAGGCAACCGTTGCTACAGGAGACTATACAGTTATTAAAAACTGGTTGACAGAAAACGTCCATCAATTCGGTAAAGCAAAAGAACCATTAGCTATTATGGTTGATGCAACAGGGGAAAAATTAAATCCAAAATACCTCATTGACTTCTTGACAAAACGATACAAAGATGTCTATAAACTAAAATAAATTTTCAAAAAAAATTCTATAAAAATATTTTAATTGTGCAAACATGCGTGGTAATTGACTTCTTCTTGTCAAGTGTTTTTTTGAGAAGACAGAACACTACATTTTGTGTTTATGATATGATAGAATAGTTTTTGTACACAATATGATGTTATGTGAAAGAAAGCGTTCCTGTCGTTTTAGGTTATCAAACGAGCTGCGGGAAGGTCTTTTCTTTTTTTGTAACGAAGGAGGAGCAGAACGTGAGTAAAACAATTGTATATACGAAATACGGGTGTCCACAATGTGATATGACGAAAACATTATTAGCAGGTGAAGGTATTGATTTCGAGATACGCAATGTGATGGATGATGAAAAAGCTTTAGCATTCTTGAAAGATAGTGGTTACAGCAGTACACCAGTTACTTTTAAAGATGGCTTTGATCCGATTGTTGGCTTTGCTCCAGATAAATTAAAAGGATTAGCTGATTAGAATGATTGTTGTTTATATGACTTTGACTGGTCAGTCAAGGCGATTTGTCAATAAACTACCATTTGAAAGCTATGAATTATCGACAGCTTTTCCATCTAAAGAAATGACAACGGATTTTGTTGTTGTTGCACCTACTTATGATTATGAAATGACAAGTATTATCGATGATTTTATCGATTACAAAAATAATGGTCACTTTTTTAAGGGAGTAGCAGGAAGTGGTAATATCAACTTTGCGGATTTATTTGTCTTCACTGCGAGGGATATTGCTAAGAAATACAATGTACCGATTATCGCTGAATTTGAATTTAGCGGTACTGAAACGGACGTTGAAAAATTTATTAAAGGGGTTGAGTCGATTGGAAACACCTCGTTTACAGAGTAAACCAAAAGAAATAACATATTTTAAGCTTAACAATGAATTGAATCGACCTGTTGATGGTAAGATTCCTTTAAACAAAGATCGTGAAGCAGTTCATGCCTATTTTTTAGAGCATGTTAATCCAAACACTGTTTTTTTCCACTCATTACAAGAAAAATTACATTATTTAATTAATAATGATTATATTGAACGTGAATTTATTGAACTTTATTCAGGTGAATTTGTGAAAAAAGTTTTCCAAAAAGCCTATGCAAAAAAATTCCGTTTCCGCTCGTTCATGGGAGCGCATAAATTTTATACACAGTATGCTTTAAAAATGAATGATGGTGAGCGTTATTTAGAACGTTATGAAGACCGAGTATCATTTAATGCTTTATACTTTGCAAATGGTGATGAAGAATTAGCGCTTGATTTAGTTGACGAAATGATTCATCAACGTTATCAACCAGCAACGCCTTCATTCCTTAATGCAGGACGTAAACGTCGAGGAGAACTTGTTTCGTGTTTCTTGATTCAAGCAACCGATGATATGAACAGTATTGGACGTATTGTTAACTCAGCATTACAACTTTCACGTATTGGTGGTGGTGTTGGAGTATCTCTTTCTAACCTACGTGCAGCTGGTGATCCAATCAAGGGTTACGAAGGTGCCGCAAGCGGTGTCGTTCCTGTTATGAAGATTCTTGAAGATTGCTTTAGTTATAGTAATCAACTTGGTCAACGTCAAGGAGCAGGTGCTGTATACCTAAGTGTCTTCCATCCTGATGTCGTATCTTTCTTAGCAACTAAAAAAGAAAATGCGGATGAAAAAATCCGTGTTAAAACACTTTCACTTGGGCTAGTTGTTCCAGATAAATTTTATGACTTGGCTAAAAATGATGATTTTATGTATCTTTTCAGTCCTTATGATGTTGAGCGTGTATATGGAAAACCATTTTCATACGTTGATATCACAGCAGAATATGAGGCAATGGTTAACAACCCTGACATTCAAAAATCAAAAATTCGCGCACGTGAGTTAGAGACAGAAATCTCTAAATTACAACAAGAATCAGGTTATCCGTATGTTATTAACATCGATACTGTTAATAAGGAAAACCCTGTTGATGGTAAAATTGTTATGAGTAACCTCTGTTCAGAAATTTTACAAGTACAAAAACCATCAATCATTAATGATGATCAAACGTACGAAGAAATGGGAACAGATATTAGCTGTAACCTCGGATCTTCAAATATTGTTAACTTAATGGCTTCGCCAGACTTTGGTAAGTCTGTTCGAACAATGACACGTGCTTTAACATTTGTTACTGATTCATCATCAATTGAAGCAGTACCTTCAATCAAAAAAGGTAATGATTTAGCACATACAATTGGTTTGGGTGCAATGGGATTACACACGTATCTTGCGATGAATAAAATGTCATATGGTTCAGAAGAATCACTTGATTTTACCAATATCTACTTCTTGTTATTAAATTATTGGACATTAGTTGAAAGTAATAACATTGCTAAAAATCGTAATGAAACTTTTGCTGGATTTGAAAAATCTAAATATGCTGATGGTTCATACTTTGATAAATATACAGATAAAACATGGGCGCCAGAAACAGATAAGGTAAAAGACATCTTTAAAGATATCTTTGTTCCAACGCCTGAAGACTGGGCTGCCTTACGTACTGAGATTATGGCAACTGGTTTATACAACCAAAACCGTCTTGCAGTAGCTCCTAACGGCTCTATTTCATATGTGAATGAAACAAGTGCATCATTGCACCCAATCACGCAACGTATCGAAGAACGCCAAGAGAAAAAAACAGGTAAAACTTATTACCCAGCGCCTTATCTTTCGGATGAAACGATTCCTTATTATACATCTGCTTATGATATGGATATGCGTCGAGTGATTGATGTTTATGCAGCAGCACAACAACATATTGATCAAGGTATGAGTTTAACGTTGTTCATGCGTTCGACAATGTCGACTGAGATTTATGAATGGAAAAAATCTGAGAAACAAACAACACGTGACTTAACAATCCTACGTCACTACGCACATCGCCAAGGTATTAAATCGCTTTACTACATTAGAACATATACTGACGATGCTGAAGAAGTGGGAAGCAACGATTGTGAAAGCTGCTCAATCTAAAGCAAGCGCATGTGAGAAGGAAGGGGTAATACCAGTGACTACTAACAATAAAGCATATACAGCAATTAACTGGAACGAGATTGAAGATGTTCTTGATAAAAAAACATGGGAGAAATTAACTGAGCAATTTTGGTTAGATACACGAATCCCTATTTCAAATGATTTAGATGACTGGCGTTCACTTTCTGATGTTGAAAAACATCTTGTTGAGCGTGTGTTCGGTGGTTTAACATTATTGGATACATTACAATCACAAGATGGTATGGCATCATTACGTGAATCTGTACGTACACCTCATGAAGAAGCAGTATATAATAATATTCAATTTATGGAGTCTGTTCACGCAAAAAGTTATTCATCAATTTTCAGTACACTTAATACACCAAAAGAAATCAATGAAATTTTCTCATGGACAAATACCAATGAATTCTTACAGAAAAAAGCATTGATGATCAATGAAGTGTATCAAAATGGTACAGCTCTTGAAGCGAAAGTTGCCAGCGTTTTTCTTGAAAGCTTCTTATTCTATTCTGGTTTTTATACGCCGCTTTACTTCTTAGGTAACAACAAGCTACCTAACGTAGCGGAGGTTATTAAACTTATCATTCGTGATGAAAGTGTTCATGGAACTTACATAGGTTATAAATTCCAGTTAACATTTAATGAAACAAGCGAAGCAGAGCAAGAAAAATTAAAAGGTTGGGTTTATGCTTTCCTTTATGAACTTTATGAAAATGAAGTGAAGTACACTGAATCTTTATATGATGCAGTTGGTTGGACAGAAGACGTTAAGATCTTCTTGCGCTACAATGCAAATAAAGCCTTGGCTAATATGGGCTTCAGCCCACTTTTCCCAGATACTGCCGATGATGTGAGCCCAATCGTTATGAATGGATTATCTACTGGAACAAACAACCATGATTTCTTCTCACAAGTGGGAAATGGTTATTTACTTGGACAAGTAGAATCAATGTCTGACAGCGATTACCTCATCTAATCGTATACTTTTAAACTAATAAAAAGATATAAAAACATCCTATCAGTACATTACTTTGAAAAAAGTTTTGCTGAGAGGGTGTTTTTTTGTGCTACTATCGTAGCGAATTTATTCGCTTTACGAGA
The DNA here is from genome assembly GCF_017549435.1 of Brochothrix sp. Taxonomy (NCBI): domain Bacteria; kingdom Bacillati; phylum Bacillota; class Bacilli; order Caryophanales; family Listeriaceae; genus Brochothrix; species Brochothrix sp. Next base: position 134 of record NZ_JAFYUW010000023.1, on the reverse strand, counting down.
GTAGTATGGGTGCTGACATTGTGCGAATTTATGAGCTTACAAAGACAGTATGGGACGGAAATTGCGATAGCAATTGAGTACCAAACCTTCAATAAATTGAGTACCACACCTTGTGTTAATGTCATGAGAGTAGG
>NZ_JAFYUW010000159.1:0-16517 GCF_017549435.1 Brochothrix sp. | reverse complement strand
TCCACAGGTTTGTTCTGTTCCAGTTTTGCAGCAGTAATACTAGCCGTATATTTGTTGCACTTATAAACCACTTTAACATATGAATAAATATAAATACCTATTAAAAAATGACCTTTAATCATTTATAGTTATCAAAAAAAACAGTCGCAAATTATTTTAAAATAGTTATGATAAAGTTAAACAAAAAAATTGAATTAATTTACTTACTAACCGATATCTATACCATTCATAAAAAAAAACTGAATAAAACTTTTTTTAACCTGATTAATTTCCATAATCGAATTCTTCTTTGTTCTAATGCTTAAGCAGATAAGAAAACAGCAAAAAAGGATTGTAGAATTTGATCTACAATCCAAAATGCTTCTTAATTTAATCTGTTTTTTCTCATCCACACTATTTGACACAGTGCCCACTTCAGATATTCGTATACGATTATTCTTTTTTCAAATTTTCACAATCGAAAATTTCCAAACTATTATACAATAACTTTTCAAATATTTTATCTACTAAATACCAAAATTCAACTGAAAATTTAAGAATAGTAGGCTCGACAAACGAATGACGTTGCGCGTACATCAGGGTACGCAATTCCGAATGAATGCGGATTAACGACCTAGATTGATGTTTATCTTCATTCTAAAGTGCTTTTTATGCCCTCGGGGGGAATCGAACCCCCATCTTAAGAACCGGAATCTTATGTTCTATCCATTATACTACAAGGGCGTTGGTTGTTACTTTTGTAAAATATAAACAAGTGTATCCATTTTAGAATACACTTGTTATTTTATAGGTCAATAGCATTAAAGTCAATCACAACTCTATCGTGACAAGCGTTTGTTTAAATTTAGTGTTGTCGTCGCGCAAAATCAACAAAACGAAACTTATCTAAACGGTGACGCGAAATAGTGTATTCAACAAATTCAGTATTCTCTAAATGAACATCGCTTCGTACTACCACAACATGTGTATCTTCATGGAGATCAAGCAAGGTTTCATCTTCCTTAGAAACAGGTTCTACTGTGTATTGCTTATGTGCAAAATCAATTTTCAAGTCTAAATCATTTTCCATATAATCATAAATTGAAATCATAGCACGTTCATCCGGAATCGATTCTACATACTTCTTCGACAAATAATCGTCATCAATAATAACCGCTTCACCATCAATATAACGTACGCGTGTGAGGCGAATAACAGGAAAGTCATGCGGCATTGCCATAGAATCTGCGAGTTCAGCCGGCAAAAACATCTCCTCATTACGGATGATTTTTGTATAATTATCAGACAAATTAGTATCCATCAATTCTTTAAAACTTGTTAAACCTGAGACAGGAAAATCAAACCGTGTTTTATCTAATACAATTGAGCCTTTTCCCTGTCGTTTTTGAATATAGCCTGTTTCGCTTAGTCGTCTTAAAGCTTTACGAACCGTCTCTCGTGACACGTTATGTTTTTGTGCCAATTCGTTTTCACTAGGCAAAGGCTCTCCGACACGATACACTTTTCCATCAATTGCACGAGCTAGATCCTTATAGATATCCATGAATTTATTCTTATTTCCCATATTCTTGAACCTGTTAGGCTAACGTTTCACCTTTCCAGATAATGCTCTCGTAAGGGCGTAACTGTACTTTGGTTTGATACGTTGTCGCCTCTCCTTCATAGTTTGTCAGCAAAGTCTCCGCTAGACGAATATCTTCTGACCACTCAAACGTTACTGTTTCATCTGTAAAGTTTGCCGCAACGCGCAATACTTCTTTACCATCTACTCGATCATAAGCAAAAACAGCCGCATCATCTTGATCTTGACGTTTAAAAAGACCGTTAACTAACGTCTTTTCAGCTTTTCGCAAAGCAATCAAATGTTGGTAAAAATAGAATACTGAGTCTTTTCGTTCGAGTGCTTCCGTTACGTTAATAGTAGTATAATTCTCTGCTATTTTCAACCATGGTTTTCCAGTAGTAAACCCAGCGTTGTCTGCTGAACTCCAAGGTATTGGCGTACGGCTGTTATCGCGTGAACGTTGACAAACAGTCTCAAAGGCTTCTGCCTCTGTTCGGCCTTCTTTAATCATGATTTCAAACATATTAGTTGATTCAACATCCATAAACTCGTCAATTGAACGCCATTTCGGATTTGTTGCTCCAATTTCTTCACCTTGATAAATATAAGGTGTTCCTTGTAAACCGTGCATAGCTAGTGCTAACATTTTTGCTGATTTTTCACGGTATTCAACAGAATCATTACCATAACGTGAAACAATTCGGGGTTGATCGTGATTGCACCAGAACAATGCATTCCAACCTCCACCTGCTTGCATACCTGTTTGCCAATCACTTAACAATGTTTTCAACTGGCTAAAATCCATATCTTTTAATTGCCATTTATCACCATCTTTATAATCGACTTTTAAATGATGGAAGTTAAATGTCATATCTAATTCTTTGTTTTCTGGTTGCGTGTATTGTATACATGCTTCCATTGAAGTTGATGACATTTCACCAACAGTTAAAATACCATATGGCGTGAAGACTTCTGTATTAATTTCATTTAGATAAGCATGGACATGCTCACCGTCTGTATAAAAACGACGCCCATCACCAACATAATCGTCTGGGAATGTGTCGTCTTTTGATATCAAGTTAATCACATCTAAACGGAAACCATCTACGCCTAAATCAGCCCAAAATTTCAATACGGCTTTTATTTCTTCACGCACTTTAGGGTTGCGCCAATCCAAGTCAGCTTGAGTCACATCAAATAGGTGCAAATAGAATTCCGATGTTGCATCATTATATGCCCAGCTACTCCCACCAAATTTTGATTGCCAATTATTTGGTAGCGTTTCAGGTTCACCTTCACGCCAAATATAATAATCATGGTAAGGATTATCTTTTGATTTTTTTGCTTCCTGGAACCAATGATGTTCCGTGGATGTATGGTTAAGCACCATATCTAACATCATATCGATACCTTCTGCATGTAACTCTTCTAACAACACTTTAAATTCTTCAATTGTACCGTATACTGGATTGATTGCACAATAATCTGAAACATCATACCCATTATCTTTTTGAGGAGAGGGTTGCATTGGCGTAAGCCATACCATATCGATACCTAATTCTTTTAGATAGGGTATTTTTTCACGTATCCCTTGAATATCTCCGATACCATCTCCATTAGCATCGTTAAAACTTTTTGGATAAATTTGATATATACTGGCTTCGCGCCAATTTTTCTTCGTCATCACAAATTCCACCTTCCTTTTACACTTCTATTTTAGCTTGTATATACAAGAGTGTCAATGTCTTACACTCGTTATTATCTTACTAAATGTGATAGAATATCCTATATAAACGTTTCTCAAAACGATTATATAACTAAATCAAAATGTTGTGTATAAATAACACTAAACAACGTTCATTTTTAGTTTATAAAAGCCTATCTAAAAACTACAAAACTAGCAAGTCTATTCATTTGACCTTGGCTGACCTAGAGTGTAGTATAATTGATAGCTTGTTAAAATAAAGGGAGGTCTACAATATGAACTTAATTCCAACAGTAATCGAACAAACATCACGTGGTGAACGCGCGTACGATATCTATTCACGCCTGCTCAAAGACCGCATTATTATGTTAGGTAGCCAAGTTAATGATGATGTTGCTAACTCTATCATTGCACAATTGTTATTCCTTGATGCTCAAGACCCTGACAAAGACATCTACTTATACATCAACTCACCCGGTGGTAGTGTAACCGCTGGTATGGCAATATATGACACGATGCAATTTGTTAAAGCTGATGTGCAAACAATGGCAATGGGTATGGCCGCTTCAATGGGTTCATTCCTTTTAACTGCAGGTGCACCTGGTAAACGATTCGCTCTTCCAAATGCTGAAATCATGATTCACCAACCTTTAGGTGGTGCTCAAGGTCAAGCAACTGAAATTGAAATTGCAGCGCGCCATATCTTGGCGACACGTGCTAAATTAAATAAAATTATTTCAGAACGTACGGGTCAACCGATTGAAAAAATCGAACAAGATACTGATCGTGATAACTTTATGACTGCTGAAGAAGCAAAAGCATATGGTTTAATCGATGATATCGTTGTTAGTAGCCAAGCACTTAAATAAAAAGTAAAATGCCTTGTTCATTCTCTCAGAAATATGAAACACCTAGAACTTTGTTTTAGGTGTTTTTTTCTGTCCGAAAAAATAAATTGACAATCTTGTATATACAAGGTAAGATTGAGTTGTTAATTAACTGAGCAATATATTGCTAAATCTGTATGCGCTTACAAATACGAAAGAATGAGGTGAACATCATGTCATTTTCAAGAGAAGAAGTCCAAAAAATCATCGATGCCGTTGGTGGTAAGGAAAACATTATCACAGCAACGCATTGTGTTACACGCTTACGTTTAGTTTTAAAAGACGAAAAAATCGTCGATGAAGCTGCGTTAGATAATATTGATGTTGTTAAAGGTTCATTTTCTGCTAACGGTCAATTCCAAGTTATTATCGGTACCGGAACGGTCGAAAAAGTATTTGCCGTTTTTGCTGAACTAACAGGTATCGATACGGATACGACAAAAGAAGAAGTAAAACAAGCTTCCGCAGAAAAATCAAACTGGTTCCAAAAAGCATTATTAGGTCTTGCTGAAATTTTCGTTCCTATTTTACCTGCAATTATTACTGCCGGTTTACTACTAGGTGTTAACAACCTCTTAACTGGCCCAGATATTTTCATGAAACAACCTGTCATTGAAGCCTACCCACAATGGGCTGGCGTTGCTGATATGATTAACATTATTGCAGGAACCGCCTTTGCCTTCCTACCCGTTTTAGTTGGGTGGTCCGCAAGTAAGAAATTCGGTGGTAGCCCACTGCTCGGTATCGTTCTTGGACTTGTACTTGTTAACCCGGCATTACTAAATGCATACGGTTTAGCTGATGCTCGTCTTGCTGGCGATGTACCTACATGGAACCTCTTTGGATGGCATATAGAAAAAGTTGGTTACCAAGCACAAGTTCTTCCTATACTTGCTGCTACCTATGTATTAGTTAAGATTGAATTGTTCTTGAAAAAACGTATCGCAGATTCATTCCAACTCTTACTAGTTGCTCCAATTTCATTACTTGTTACTGGTATCCTTTCTTTCATCGTTATTGGACCTGTAACAATGTTTATTGCAAACTTAATTACAACAGGTATCGTTAATATCTTCGATTTCGCGCCAGCTCTTGGTGGCCTTATCTATGGTACGTTATATGCACCGCTTGTTATTACAGGTATGCATCACCTTTTCCTAGCTGTCGATTTACAGCTAATTGGTTCAACAGGTAGCACGTTCTTATGGCCAATCGTAGTCATGTCTAACCTTGCTCAAGGGGCTGCTGCATTAGCTATGTTCTTTATCTTCAAAAAGAAAAAAGATCGTTCATTAGCCGGTACATCTGCACTAACCGCTTCATTAGGTGTTACCGAACCCGCAATGTTCGGGGTTAACTTACGTTATCGTTACCCATTCTATGCCGCAATTATCGGTTCTGGTGTTGCTGGTTGTATCATCACTGTCGCAAAAGTTAAAGCGTTCAGTATTGGTGTCGGTGGGCTCCCAGGTATCGTATCAATTATGAAACCAGGTTGGGCAATCTTTGCTTTGGGTATGTTATTAGCGATTGTTATCCCATTCATCCTTACATTAATATTCTCCAAATTTGCAAAACAAAAAGCTTAATTAATACTCAACGCCGCCTATTACATTTCGGATCATCCGGATTTAATAGGGGGTGTTTTTTAATGCCCAAAACCGCCTACTCATTAGCTTTTTAAGCAACGTCACTTCTGTCAGCAACAGATAATAAACTAACAGCCAAAAAGCCCGCTACAGACTAGCAGTGGGCTTAATTAGCCTATTAAGATAGTAAGCAAAACGAACGAAAGATGTTACGCGTACATGCAGTACGTAATCCTGAATGAGCAAGGAGTAACGACCTAGATTGGTATTTATTTCCAGTTAAAAGCCCACTACAGAATTGTAGTGGGCTTTGGGCGTATTGTCATTTCGGAAATGTGAACGACAAAGACTATTTATTTAATCAACCGTTTAATCTTCATCAACCGGTTTGATTGAATCTTTAATTTCGATATCTAAATCTGTTGTGTATTCTTGGATTTGAGCATCTGTCCAGTTAAACAAACGTGCCATTTTAGCTATAACTGGTGCTTCCCATTTTTGAGCCCATTTTACGTTGAAGAACACAGCACCTGTACGTCTAATAAAGAAATCAACAGGTCGTACAACACTTTCATTTTCGATTGCATACATTAGTTGAGCATCAACGATTGGATCGATATCTGCTTCTTGTGATGCTTTAGCATAAGCATACAACGCATCAACGTTTGTACCATATTTGCTAGCTAAGAAATGACCTTCTTCTTCAGTAAGGTTAAAGTTAACTGCTTCTCTTGCTTTTTTAGCTACAAATGAATCGTAATTTTTAGAACCACCGAAGTCACCACCAGAAATTGGTAAGTGTTCTGTTTGGGTTTTTTCACTAAAGCCATGACCTGGCATACGTTTTACAGCAACGTCAACGATGTTCTCAGCCATTTTACGGTAACCAGTCAACTTACCACCTGCAATTGTTAAAAGACCACTCTCGCCTTCCCAAATCTCATCTTTACGTGAAATCTCTGATGGGTCTTTCCCTTTTTCAAAAATCAGCGGACGAACACCTGACCAGCTTGACTCAACGTCGTCTTTTGTAATGTTTACTTTAGGGAACATATAATGAATCGCTTCAATAATATAATCACGATCGGCTTTGTTTACTTTAGGGTGTAACTTATCTGCTTCATAAACAGTATCTGTAGTTCCAACATAAGTTTTGCCATCACGTGGAATCGCAAATACCATACGTTTATCGGGTGTATCGAAGTAGACGGCTTGTCGTAATGGGAAAACGGATTGATCAAACACAATGTGTACACCTTTTGTTAAACGCAATTGTTTATTGTTTTTAGCATAATCTTTTCCACGCACTTCATCTACCCAAGGTCCTGCAGCATTAACAACTTGTTTTGCTTTCACTTTATAAGCTTCACCTGTTTGAACATCAACAATATCTGCCCCAATGATTTGACGGTTGTCATCGTAAATGAAGTTGTTTGATTTAACATAGTTAATTGCTAACGCGCCTTTGGCAATCGCAGCTTTCATAACTTCAATTGTTAAACGTGCATCATCCGTACGATATTCAACATAATATCCTCCGCCTTTGAGGTTTTTATTTTTAACAAGTGGCTCTTTTTTCAATGTTTCAGTTGGCGACAACATTTTACGGCGTTCACCTTTTTTAACTTGTGCTAAGAAATCATATACTTTTAAACCAATTGATGTAGAGAACGAACCAAATGTTCCACCTTTATGGAATGGCAATAACATCCATTCTGGTGTCGTTACATGAGGACCATTTTCATAGACAATCGCACGCTCACGGCCTACTTCAGCAACCACTCCAATTTGGAATTGTTTCAAGTAACGTAAACCACCATGTACTAATTTTGTCGAACGACTTGAAGTACCACCAGCAAAATCTTGCATTTCTACAACGGCAACTTTCAAGCCTCGTGTTGCACCATCAAGCGCAATACCAGCACCTGTAATACCGCCACCAATAACAAGAATATCAAATTCTTCGGTAGTCAATTGTTCTAATTTATTTTTGCGATCTAATCCTGAAAATGTTGTTGCCATGATTATCGTCTCCTTATATTTAAGTTTGGCCTTGAGTGAAGATATAAAAAAAGAGACTGCAACAGCGCTTAGTATCAAACTAAACTTGTGCAGTCTCTCGGAATCTCCGACCAATTTATTAACTTGACACAAGTGTATCACAAATTATCTATTTTTACAAGTATCCAGCTGAAGTAACAGCTTTCGTACACAAAAATGTTAAATTTAGTTACACGTTTTGCCTATTTGAAAACCTGTGTTGCTTTCACTGCTTTTTTCCATCCTTCATAAAGCAATTCTTCTTTTTCAGTACCTTCTACTGGCTCAAATTGTTTTTCTAAGCTCCAGTATTTTTGGATTTCTTCTTTATCTTTCCAGAATCCAACGGCCAATCCAGCTAAGAATGCAGCACCTAAAACAGTTGTTTCTTTGTTTTCAGGACGTTCCACCGGCACTTGTAACAAGTCGCTTTGGAATTGCATTAAGAAGTTGTTCGCACTCGCACCACCATCAACACGAAGCGTTTCTAATTTAATGCCTGAATCTTTTTCCATGCTATCAATAACATCACGTGTTTGATAAGCTAATGATTCTAGCGTCGCACGAATGAAATGTTCTTTCGTAGTTCCACGCGTTAAACCAAACACTGCCCCACGAGCTTCTGCATCCCAATAAGGTGCTCCTAAACCAACGAAGGCAGGTACAACATAAACACCTTCTGTTGAATCAACACGCGTTGCATAATCTTCAGTTTCAGGTGCTGTTTTAACCATACGCATACCGTCACGTAACCATTGTAAAGCTGATCCAGCAACGAAGATACTACCTTCAAGTGCATAGCTAACTTTCCCATCAATTCCCCACGCGAGCGTAGTTAACAAACCATTTTTAGACTTAATTGCTGCGTCTCCAGTGTTCATAAGCAAGAAGCCACCTGTGCCGTATGTGTTTTTACCCATACCTTTTTCAAAACAACCTTGACCAAATAACGCAGCTTGCTGGTCACCAGCAACGCCTGCAATCGGTGTTTCTTGTCCGAAGAAATGATAACCAATCGTTTTGCCGTATACATATGATGAGTCGTGTACTTCTGGTAACATTGATTCTGGCACGTTAAGCATTTCTAACAATTCGTTATCCCATTTTAAATCGTAAATATTATATAACAATGTACGACTTGCATTCGAATAATCTGTTACGTGTGCTTTACCGCCACTTAATTTCCAAATTAACCAAGTATCAATTGTTCCGAAAGCCAACTCGCCTTTTTCAGCGCGTTCTTGTGCCCCATCAACATGATCTAAAATCCAGCGTACTTTTGTTCCTGCAAAATAAGGATCGAGTAATAAACCAGTTTTATCCGTTACCATTTTTTCGTAACCTTTTTCTTTAAGGTCTGTACAAATATCCACTGTTTGACGTGATTGCCACACAATTGCATGATAGATTGGTTTACTTGTTTCACGATCCCAAACAACAGCTGTTTCACGCTGGTTTGTAATCCCAATACCTGCAATTTCTTGAGCGTTAACGCCTGTTTTAACTAAAACACCTGACATCGTTGCTAATACAGTACTCCAGATTTCATTGGCATCATGTTCTACCCAACCTGACTGCGGAAAATGTTGTGTGAATTCACGTTGCTCTGTTCCTAATACTTTACCTTCTTTATTCAAGATCATCGCACGTGTACTTGTTGTTCCTTGGTCTAATGCTAAGATATATTTTTTTTCCATAATGTTATTTCTCCTTTGTGTCGCTGTATTTTGAACCTGTAAACTTATAACTCTATGCTTGTTTTTTATCCATTGACATTGCGATGAATTCAAATACGATTAAGACCGCAACACTTACATATAACCAAACGCTAACGTTGTGGTTGATAATTGCATTATACGCTGTTGCAGCGATTGTTGCACCTAATATAGGACCTACAACGGGTACCCATGAGTATGCCCAATCAGATGAACCTTTTCCTGAGATTGGTAAAATAGCATGCATGATACGAGGACCTAAGTCACGGGCAGGGTTAATTGCATAACCGGTTGTTCCACCAAGAGCCATACCAATAACAACAATTAATGAACCAACGATTAATGGGTTTAATCCTGCACTAATTTCATTTGCTCCAATTGACATAATTCCAAATACTAATGCGAATGTACCTACTGTTTCACCAAATAAGTTTGATGTGTAGTGACGAATTGCTGGTCCAGTTGCAAATACGCCTAATTTAGCACCTTGATCTTTTGTTGCTTTCCAATGTGGGTAATAGTGTAACCAAACAATTGTTGCACCTAAAAAGGCACCGATAAATTGTCCACCAATATAAGCAGGTACGTTTGCCCAAGGGAATTCGCCTGCGAATGCTAAACCTAATGTTAAAGCTGGGTTTAAATGTGCTAAACTAAGATATCCTGAAACATAAGCCCCCATCGCTACTGCAAGACCCCAAGCAATTGTGATGACAACCCATCCTGCGTTGTTTGATTTTGTTTTATCTAAAACAACACCAGCGACAACACCTCCACCGAATAAAATCAAGATGAATGTCCCTAATATTTCCCCTACAAATTGTAACCCTAAACTTGTATCCATAATAATACCTCCTATTTATGTAATGAACGTAAGATCTGCCCTCTAGACAGATAACATGATATTGAGACGGTTTATTAAAAATTATTAAAAGCGCACTACTCATTATCACTCATACAAAAAAATCCGCGATGAAATACCCTAATAATATAGGTTCTCTCCCGCAGATCTCAGTGTCTCATCACGTCTCCATTAACTTAACCTAAGTATAAATCACAATGAAAGCGTTGTCAATTGATTTTGACATATTTCAGACATATTTTATTGATATGTTCTTCTTTCACGATAATACCTGCTTTATACTACGAATAAAGATATTTACTTCGCTACATTACGCGCACTGCGTTTATTGACAATAACCAACACCAACGAACACACCACTCCAAATAAGGCGACGGCTGTTCCTATTTGAAATATTTTTTCATAGGCAACAACTGCTTCATACTTATCAATTATGGTCCCGTTGAGGTTATAAGCCCAAAAAACAGGGGCGTACGCAGCGAATGAACCAATACTCATTGATGAGCCCGAATACTCTTCCGGTATTTTTGATTCTGCGATTGGTGTTAATATAACAGACTTCGCTAAAAAGATTGAGAAAGAGAAGACCATTAAAAGCGCAATACTAATCCCCATCGTAGCTGGCGTTTTAGGAATCAACAAGGTGGTTAGCAATGCTAAAAAGGTCATAAACAATGCAACAAACATCATTTTAGATGATGATTTAAAGACATAATCGGATAATGCTCCTGAAATAATACCTGCAACAACTCCCATTGCACCCGTGTTGATAATCCCAAAAAGCGCCGCTTGACTTCGGCTAATACCAAATACTGCTTGTAGATAAGGTACGGTGTATATCAAGTTGATATACGACCAATAAATCGTTAGTGCTGTAATTGAAGCGAGCCATACGGTCGGCATTTTAATTACTTCTAACATCCCTTTTAAAGCTTCAATTGATTTTTTCTTTTCAGGTGCTGTTTTTTCAGTTGCTGCAATACCGTTGACGGGCACATATTTAATAATGATAATAATAACTGGAATGATCAGTAGGTTATAAACCAGCATACCGCCTTTAAAGACAGCGATACCTCCTATCAAAGCCATTACTGCAACGATTAATAAATTCATGAACATCTCAAGTGCACGCCTACCCGATTCTAAAATACCAAAGGCGACACCTTTATTATTTTCACCTGATAACAACACAACACCGTTAAGAACAGCAGGCCAAAAGAAGGCATCAACAAGTCCCCAAATAACAGCGACAATTTTCAACACTGTGAAAGTCGGTGTAAAAAAGATAATAATGCAGGTAGTAAGCATCCTTATCACCAAACCAACAATTAATATTGATTTGACTGAAAAGCGGTTATTAATCCAACCACCAGGAATATAAAAGAAAATTGAAATCCCTATCAAACTAAAAATAACACCTAATTGCGCATTATTCACTTGTAATATTTCTAATAATAAATCATAAAAAGTCCCTTTAAAAGCCTCAAACGACGAATATATTAATTGACCAGAAAGCACTACTGCTGAAAAACCTAAAAATTGTTCTTTTGTTTTAAAACCTAATTTCGCTCCTATTTTATTCATAAGACGTCACCACTGTTTTTTTAGCAACAAAATTTTCTGCATTATCCGTAAAAATACCCTCTACGCCCCAATTAAATAACTCATTGGCGCGATCCTTGGTGTTAACTGTCCATACATTAAGATGATAGCCACGCTCTATAACAGTTTTTACCAATGATTGTGTTAAGCCGTCACTTTCTAGATGAACGTAGTTCGCGCCAATCGCATCAACAATGAGTGGCCAATCCTCATAAATAGTATGATTTTCAAATAAAACAGCGTATTCTAATTGTGGTTGTAAAGCTTTCATCTTCAATAACATCAATGGATTAAAACTCGAAACAATTACCTTAACCGCTGGGTTTATCAGTTGAATTGCATCCGATAACTGTTTTACTAAACTATCTGCCAAACGATTTCCTGCTGCTCCAGTCACTGCTTTCAATTCAATGTTTACATTCATTCGACTCTGGTTAATAAATGTTATCAACTCTTCGAGACGAGGAATACGTTCTCCTTTAAAAGAAGGGTCAAACCAAGAACCAGCATCTGCAATATCAACGATTTCAGAGGTTGCTTGATCTAGAGGACCACTTTGATTAGTTGTACGATCCAAATAATCATCATGAATAATAATGACTTGTTCGTCTTTCGTGATACTGACATCTGTTTCAAACCACTCAATTTGGTAGTCTTGCATTTTTTCAAATGCTGACAGTGTGTTTTCCGGGGCTAGTTGTGGCAGCCCTCGATGTGCAATTATTCTTCTCATGTTAACACTCCCCATTCTATTTTTTATTTTTCTATTAGGTACTTGTTAAGCATAGTATGGAAGAAACACTTTCAAAAAAAAACAACGAAACTCATCCCTTACGTAAAGGAAAGTTTCGTTGTTCTCGGTTTTCTCAACACATAGCTATTAACTTATAACTATAGTGTATATTTAATTGTAAGCGCTGTCAATCATTTTTCGTCATAAATTTGCCACAATTCATAATTAGATGTTGTAATTGCCGAAGCCCCTGCTGCTAAAGCGGCTTCTACTTCTTCTGCAGTATCAATTAAACCACCCGCAAATACAGGTTTACCTGTTTTTTCAATCACCATCTTAATTACTTTCGGTACGACACCGGGTAAAACTTCAACATAGTCGGGATCGGTTTTACTAATAATTTTTATACTGCGTTCCAATGCACTCGAGTCTAAGATAAATGCACGTTGGGTGGCAACAACACCTTTTTGTTTTGCTGCCATTACCACGCTACCTTTCGTCGAAATAATACCATATGGTTTTATTTTCTGGCACAAGTATTCTGTCCCTGCCTCATCTGTTTTTAATCCACTGATTAAATCTGCGTGTAAAAACATTTTTTTGCCTGAGCGATTGGCATAATCAACCAAGCTTTCCAACATATTAATATGGACATTTAAAATAACGCCGTATTCAAACGACGTTTTCAGCATTTTGTCAAAATCTTTCATAGAGCGTACAGCTGGTAATATCTTTTGATTATGAAACACGCTTGACACACTCCTTCTTTATTTAAATGCAATATCTTTCAATTCTTCCCCTGCTTTTAAACGATTAGCAATTTGATCGATTTTTCGTAGACGATGGTTAATACCCGATTTACTTATCGGTCCTGTCGATAACATTTCGCCTAATTCTGCCAAAGAAACATCCGGATACTTGACGCGCAACTGCGCAATTTCACGTAATTTATCAGGCAGTGCCTCGACCGTCACTGTATTAGCAATGTATTTAATATTATCAATTTGACGAACAGCTGCACTAATTGTTTTGTTTAAATTCGCCGTTTCACAGTTGACTAACCGATTCACTGAATTTCGCATATCACGTAAGATGCGAATATCTTCAAAATGCATCAAGGCGACATGGGCACCTACTAAATTCAAGAAATCCGTGATTTTTTCAGCTTCTTTCAGATAGATAATATAACCTTTTTTGCGACTTAAAATCCGCGCATTTAGATCAAAGCGATTAAATAATTCACGCAAAGCTTCACCATGTTCCTGGTACACCGTCATAATTTCCATATGATACGATGCTTTATCTGGGTTATTAACTGAACCACTCGCTAAGAAAGCACCTCTTAAATACGCACGGGCATACAGCTGATTTGTATTTAAAAATAATGGGAGTTCATCCGAAAATATAAAGCCGCCTTCTGTGATGTTAAGGTCTGCCAATACTTTTGTTGCGTTTACTTTCAAACGCACAATATAAACATTGTTTTTTTTCAACTGCATTTTTTTACGCACTAATAATTCTATTGGCAGATTATAGACTTGTTTCAATAACGAATAGATACGACGTGCAATCGCTGCGTTTTCCGTTTGTATGTTCACGACACTGATACCGTTTGAAATTGATAACGTACCATTCATACGAATAATAGCAGATAACTCTGCGCGCGCTTCTTCATTAGAAACACTTAACTGCGTAATTTCTTTTTTTGTATCCGATGCAAAAGACATCACACTAACCTCTTTCTTTAAGAATGACGACTTTTATCAATCAAGGCAATTAATCTTTCAACCACACGCTCGGCATCATGACGAACAAAACCGTCTGACGTATCAAGGTAGTCATCAAAAATTGGCGCGACTTCTTGGTCTTCCATTCCTTTAATATTCGAATCTACTTGCGTGACACCTTCTGGGAAAATAAGGGCTGGTGCAACTGTTTTTTCATTAACCAATACATGATCAATAAATTTTTCACCTACATGTTCGTGTAATATTCTCACGTGATCGGCATCTGAAAAACCTTCCGTTTCACCCAATTGTGTAAGAATGTTACAGACATAAACTTTTTGAGCTTTTGATGATATCACTGCTTGCGCGATATCATGAACTAATAAATTCGGTAAAATGCTGGTATATAAACTTCCCGGTCCAAACGCAATTAAATCTGCTTCTTTGATGGCATCAACAACTCGCTGTGATGCGCGTGCATCATCAGGAACAATTTCCAGCTGCTCTATTGGTTTACGAACTTTTGGTATATTAGATTCTCCAACAACAACACTGCCATCCGTCATTTTTGCTTGGAGTTGCAGAGGAATTGTTGTTGCTGGCAACACCACACCTTTAACATTCAAAATATTGCTAAGATCCGCAATTGCTTCCAAAGCATCGCCATGCATATCTGCTAAAGCTGCTAATAGCAGATTTCCTACCACATGCCCTTTTAATTCGCCTTCATTTTGAAACCGATATTGAAAGACGCGCGCAATACTACTTTCACTTTCTGATAAAGCAGATAATGCATTACGAATATCGCCTGGTGGAATAACATCTATTTGTTTTCTTATTTTACCTGAGCTACCACCATCGTCTCCAACAGTTATCACTGCAGTAATATCTAAATAATGCTTACGTAGTACTCTTAAAATGACTGGTAACCCTGTACCGCCACCTATAATTACAATTCGTCTTTTTCTCATATCATTCACCATGTCTCTCTTTGTTATCAATAAAATGACACACCCGGCTCTTAATTATATAATACCACATTCTCTTAGTTTAAAGTGGATTTAATAAACAAAAAAAGAACAATACTGACAGCTACGCTATTTCCTTTGAAAAGAACTTTTAATAACAACGTTACTACGCAAAAAAACAGCCCCACTTTTTGTGTGACTGTAATGAATAGAGGAATGATACTTTTTTATGGAAAGGTCCTCGCTTGCTTCAAGGTTTGGTACTCGCTTACTTCAAGGTTTGGTACTCGCTTACTTCAAGGTTTGGTACTCGCTGTCGCTGCGTCCCATACTACTCTCGTAAAGCGAATAAATTCGCAACGATATTAGCACCCATACTACCCTCGTAAAGCGAATAAATTCGCAACGATATTAGCAACCATACTACCCTCGTAAGCAAATGAATTTGCAACGGTAATAGCAACGGTGTCAACAGCCCTTACTTAAATAACTTACCTTTATTCTCATCTAAATACTCGAATTTGGCGTCTAGTTCCTCACTGTCTTTAATCTTATCTGTTATATTAGTTACCTTGCCTTTACCAACTATTAAAACACTTGGAACACGATCAATTTTCAAGTGTTTAATTTTATCATCAAAGTCTGCTTCCTGTCTGTCTTTCGTCGTATTGTAATAATAAACGATAAAATCATTATTATAAGCAACTACGGCTATTTCAGGTTTGAATTTTTGACAAGTGGGGCAATCTTCCCGTCCAACATAAACCAAGCGATTATGATCGCTTTCCTTTTCTAATTCTTTTAATTCATCCCATGTAATTTCTTTTATATTTTGTGTTTCTATTGTTCTATCTTGATTTGCTAAAATTTGGTCATAGTTGGGTGGAAAAAAAACAAGCACACTAATACTTGTAGCAAGAATTACAATCGTACAAAACATAAACCACTGCTTTTTGAAGAATGGAAATGCTGTCGCTATCAATATTATAAATGAAAATAGAAAACTAAATGTTTGTACTAAATTATAGATATTTAAGTAGGTACTTCCGATTATAATAAAATCCGTTTTATATACTAACACATACCAATACGCTATAGAAACTAATAGCGTTAATATCGCGATTA
>NZ_JAFYUW010000022.1:0-12600 GCF_017549435.1 Brochothrix sp. | reverse complement strand
ACACCAAATAGGTTGTTTTCGTTCTCGCCTTTTCCAATTTCTTCAGTTCTGAATGGGCTTATTTTACTTTTAGTATTTTGTATCCAGTATAATAAGCCAAAATTTATGAAATTTTAAAACAAACAAAAATACATTAGACTTGAAATTCAACTTTGAGATACGAATTTTTTCTCCAACTACAACAACCGGTGCTTTTTGCTATTTCAAAAAACTCATCAGGCACAGATAGCCTCCCTCGTTTTTCTACAATCGCTTCAACACCAAATAGGTTGTTTTCGTTCTCGCCTTTTCCAATTTCTTCAGTTCTGAATGGGCTTATTTTACTTTTAGTATTTTTCTTGAGAGGCGTTTCAATCCATAAAACAGTGGGATTGCGCTGATCATCAATGGGATGTATACAACTGCTAAGTGCCATTGGAAGAGGTTATCTAACGCAAATATCTTCCCACCAAAAATAAATAATGCTAAGAAGAGGCTAATTGATGTTGCTATCATTAAACCGATTTTCCAATTAAATGGTTGTGATACATAATAAAGTGCAACATAACAAACCATTCCTGTCATCCAAACTGTAATTGTTGATGTTTCATTATAGGTCCAACCGAATTGTTGACCAATTATTAAAATTATCATCGCATAAATGACAACACTGACGCCACTTGCTAAAGCGGGCTCCAAAACATTTTTTAGAAAGCGCCCTTTAATAGGTGCAACATTTGGTCTTAACGCTAAAAAGAATGATGGGATGCCTACTGTTAATGAACTAATTGGGCTTAATTGTATGGGTTGGAATGGATAAGGTGCTGCAATAAAAATAAATAACACCGCCAATATAATAGAGAACACTGTTTTTGTAAGGTACAATGATGCTAATCGTTGAATGTTATTGACCACTTTCCGTCCTTCCAAGACGACTCCGACCATTGAATCAAAGTTAGAGTCTAATAATACAAAGTTAGAGATGCCTTTTGCTGCATCACTCCCATTCTCCATCACAATACTACAGTCTGCTTTTTTCAGTGCCAATATGTCATTGACGCCATCGCCTGTCATACCTACTGTTCGTCCATTTGCCTGCAATGCTTCTACCAATGAACGTTTTTGTTCAGGGCTAACACGTCCGTATATACGATGTGTTTTTACTAATTCACGGTAGTCTGTCTCTGCTGGCAATTTACTCATATCAATCATTTGATCTGCTCCTGAAACACCGGCGCGTCTTGCAATTTGTGCAACGGTCTGTGGGTGATCTCCTGAAATGATACAAATCTCAACATCTTGTTTCATAAAATAGGCCAAGGTTTGTGGTGCTTCAGCACGAATCTCATCTTCCAAATAAATAAAGCCAATTAACTCTAAAGAGTTGGGTAATGTTTGATTCGATAACGATGTTGCTGTTTTAGCAACGGCTAATACGCGTAAGCCATTGCTTGTCGCTTTGGCCATTGCTTGCGTTTCTAGTTCAGAAAACGAGTCAAACAAGTATTCAGGTGCACCCATAACAAAACTCTCACCATGCCCGTACTCTACAGCACTCCATTTACGTGCTGAAGAAAATGGAATTATATGTGCTGTTTCCCAGTCCGATTCCTTTTGTTTGAAGTTTGACATGAGTGCTAATCCAGTGGCATTGTCTTCGTTCAAATCATGTGAAACGTGTCCGATAATCACTTCGAATTCCTCAGTTGTGAGCCCGTTGACGGCTGTGACATCTGTCACTTTTAATTCGCCACTTGTAAGTGTTCCTGTCTTATCTAGACAAAGAATATCAACACGTGCTAGCGTTTCAATTGAGCCCATTGTTTTAACCAATACACGTCGTTGTGTTAATCGAATAACGCTGATTGCTAAAGCTACAGAAGTTAATAAAATTAAGCCTTCTGGAATCATACCAATCACTGCGGCGGCGGTTCCTAATATTGCTTGATTAACATCCATATTACTGAAACGGCTAGTAATAAAAAGTATTGCTCCTATCGGAATAATCCCAAATGTTAACACTCTGATAATCCGTTTCATCGTATGTACCAGTTCACTGTATACTTTTTTCGATCCTTTTGCTTCCATCGTTAATTTAGAGGTATAACTATTTTTTCCTACATGCGTTGCTTCAATCAAGGCGGTGCCACTGACTACAAAACTACCCGAAAAGACTTTATCTCCTGTATTTTTGAGAATAGCATCCGCCTCGCCTGTCAACTGAGATTCATCGCACTCGATGCCACGCGTCTCTAGCACAATCCCATCAACCATTACTTGATGCCCACGTTTAATTTCAATGAGATCATTTTTAACGATTTCATCCTGTGCAATTTCATATTTTTGGCTATTACGTATAACTGTCGCTTTTGCTTGGTTCAATAACGTCAATTCATCTATATTTTTTTTGGCTCGTAGTTCTTGATAAATCCCAATGGTTGTATTAACAACAATGACACCTAAAAAAAGCAAATTTTTATAACTGCCAGTATAAATAACAAAGCTGGCAATGATTAGATTAATAAAATTAAACAATGTCAGGCTATTTTCAAGGTATATTTGTTTAAAACTCCGCGTCATTGGTTCTAACGCTTCATTTGTTTCCCCGCGTGCCTTTCGTTCTTCGACTTCAGCGAAGGAAAGGCCTGGATAAGTATTTTTATCTGCCATAAAGCCTCCCATGGTGCATTTTTAAAAGCCTTTCCATCGTGTTAAGCGTTGATTTAACAGGCTATTTGTCACTCATTATAGCTAACCGTTTGGTTGATTGCAAATGATAGTACAAAATAAGCGCTCGACATGTTTAAAGAACGTTAGTACCTATTTTCATACGATAAAAAAACTCACCACAATCAAAAGCGATATTTCTGCTACTTTTGTAGTGGTGAGCTTATATTACAGAAAATTAGTTAGCAAGAATAGCTTTTAATGCCGCTATACAGCCTTCGTTTTGTTCAGCTGTTCCGATTGTTATACGCAACCAACCTGGTCTCAAACCAGCTCGTACGATGTAACCACGTTTTAGTAACGCATCAAAAACTGGCGCTGTTTCACGCTCAATATTAAAGAAAATAAAGTTAGTTTGTGAAGGATAAAAGTCATAATTATTCGCGGAAAGGAACGCTTCCCATTGCGCCATAACCAAACGATTGTTTTTACGACATTCCGCAATAAAAGCCTGATCTGCTAAGGCAACACTTGCTGCTGACTGAGCCACACGTGAAGTATTAAATGGTAGTCTCACAACATTTAATTTATCATTAAGTTTTTTTGATGTGACACCAAAACCAATACGTAATGCTGCTAAACCATAAGCTTTCGAAAATGTGCGCATTACCATTAAGTTTGAATGTTTTTCTATCAATGGCATTGTATCTGGATAATCTTCAGCAATCGCATATTCAGCATAAGCTTCATCAACAATAACCAACACATGATCTGGCACACGACTTAAAACATTAATTAGTTCTTCATGTGAAAAATAAGTTCCGGTCGGGTTATTGGGATTGCAGAGCCATAAAATTTTAGTGTTGTGGTCAACCGCTTCCATCATCGCTTTTAAATCATGAAAACCATCTGTATCAACTGGCACTGATTTAACTTCTACACCCTCAATATCAGCATGTAGTGCGTATTGTGAAAAAGTCGGTGTCGCTTGTACAATGTTATCACCAGCTGTTAGAACAGCACGGCTTACAATTTGGATTACTTCATCTAGTCCAGCACCAATAACAAGTTGTTCGCCATCTACTTTATAAAAATCAGCTAATTCCGCACGTAAATTAACGGCATACCCATCAGGGTAAATCGATGTGTCTGATAACGCTGCGATAGCAGCTGCTTTTGCTGCTTTAGATGAACCTAATGGGTTTTCATTTGATGCCAGCTTCGCAATTGAAGTCAAACCTAGTTCTTTTTGAACTTCTTCAATCGGTTTTCCGGGCTTGTATGCTTGTAAATCGTTCAAGACTGCTTTTATTTTGATAGACATCTGTTTCGCTCCTCTATAACGTTTTAATTTCTTTGCGATCGGTTGTTTTTGATAACTTCCCTTCACGGCTTTGTAACTCCGCTTCCAGTTCAGCAAGGGTGATGTCTTTTTCAGCGAGCAACACCATCACATGGTACATCAAATCTGCGACCTCTAGTAAAATTTCTGGTTTATCATTATTTTTGGCTGCAATCACAACCTCAGTTGCCTCTTCACCAATTTTCTTAAGAATTTTATCCTGACCTTTATCAAAAAGATAGTTTGTATAACTGCCTGTTTTTGGCGTGATTTTACGTTGATTAATTTCAGTCATTAGACGTTCAAGTGCTTCCATGTAATCTCCTCCAAACTATTCTCTTTCGCTCTATTATATACAAAGCGCTTCCCATTCTGCAACCTTAAAACAATATTTAAAAAAGCATAGAATAATGAGGCTTTTCCATGCTCGTCAACTTATTGAAGTTCTTTAAAAAAGCAGGATTTTGCTCCTGTATGGCAAGCGCTCCCACCTTGTTGTTTCACTCGAATTAATAAGGTATCATTGTCACAATCTGTAATGATTTTACACACTTCTTGATAATGACCACTGGTTGCACCTTTATGCCACAATTCGTCGCGGGATCGTGAATAAAACCAAGTATGCCCGCTGGTTAATGTTTTTTGGTACGATTCTTCATTCATATAACCAAGCATAAGCACATCACCTGTTAAGTCTTCTACAATAATAGCAGGAATTAAGCCCTCTTGTTTCGAAAATGCTAATTCAGTCATACACGCACCGCCAATCCATTGTTTGCCAGTTCTTCTTTTACCTGAGCAATACTCACGTCACCATAATGAAAAATAGAAGCGGCTAATGCGGCATCCACGTTTGTTTCTTTGAACACATCAACAATATGTTGGGATGTGCCACAACCTCCTGAAGCAATAACTGGAATAGACACAGCTGCAGTGATAGCATTAAGTAGTTGAATATCGTAACCATCTTTCGTACCGTCTTTATCCATGCTCGTTACCAATAATTCACCTGCACCCAAAGCTTCCACCTCTTTTGCCCAAACAATGGCATCTAATCCTGTCGCAATACGTCCACCTGCGGAATAGACTTCCCATCCCGTCACACAGCGCTTCACATCCATCGCAACCACGATGCATTGCGAACCAAATTTTTGAGCCCCGTCTGTAATTAATGTTGGTTGCTTTATTGCTGCCGAATTTAATGAAATTTTATCTGCACCTGCTTGCAACATGGCTTTCATTTCAGCCACTGATTGAATCCCTCCACCCACTGTTAATGGAATAAACACTTCCGCGGCAGTACGTTCCACAACATCAATCATCGTTGCTCGTTTTTCTACGGTGGCTGTAATGTCTAGAAAAACTAATTCATCAGCACCTTCGGCATTGTATTGTTTTGCTATCGCGACGGGATCACCCACATCTTGTAATTCTACAAAGTTAACCCCTTTAACAACACGACCCGCAGTTACATCTAAACAGGGAATGATTCGTTTAGTTAGCATTATTTTCCACCTCCACTACTTCTGCCATTGTTAGTTTTCCTTCATAAAGCGCCTTGCCGCTGATTACCCCGTATAAACCTAACTGTGAGCAAGCCAACAAATCTGCTTTTGATGAAATCCCTCCTGATGCTATCACATCAAGTCCTGGTACCGCGTTTATTTCTGTGAGCTCCATTAAGTTGGGGCCACTCATCGTTCCATCACGACCGATGTCTGTATAAACAATCCGCGTGACGCCACGACGTACCATTTCTTGAGCTAAATCAAGGTAACTCACTGTGCTGGTTTCTAACCAACCTTCCGTTGCGACTTTACCTGCACGCGCATCAATTCCGACAACAATTTTTTCCGTGCCAAAACGTGTTATTGCTTCTTCGACTAATTCAGGTGCTTGTAAAGCAATCGAACCTAAAATAACGCGTGATACACCTAACTTTAATAGCGCTTTGATTTGAGCGATTGTCCGAATCCCACCACCTAATTGAACAGGAATATTGACTGCCTCAACAATGTTTGCCACAACATCAAGGTTAGCTGAAGCACCTTGCACGGCTCCGTCTAGATCAACGATGTGTAAATACCGCGCCCCTGCGTTCTCGAATGTTCGCGCTTGTGCGACTGGATCAGGATTAACAATGGTTTTTTTATTAAAATCACCTTGGTAAAGCCTCACCGATAAGCCGTCTTTTAAATCGATTGCTGGGAAGATGAACATGCGACCACCACCTCTTTAAATAATTTTAAAACTTGAAACCCTGCATCACCGCTTTTTTCAGGGTGAAACTGTGTTCCAAAGACGTTGTTTTTCTGTACAATTCCAGGTATTTTAACGCCATAATCACTGCTCGCCAAGATATAGTCCGAAGCAGTCACCGCATAGTAAGAGTGAACATAATACACATACGTGTGGTTCACTAGATTAAATAATGAGTCTTGCTGGCTTTCAAGCTGATTCCATCCCATATGTGGCACCTTTAAGTTTGATTCGGGTAATCGTTCAACACGACCAGGGATTAATCCTAGCCCTCGTGTTTCACCGTACTCTGTACTTGAGTCAAATAAGAGTTGCATACCTACACAGACGCCCAACAAAGGTTTTCCGTTTTGAACGACCTCTTTAATGAGTGTATCTAAACCACGTGCCTCCATATTTGCCATTGCCTGAGCGAAGGCGCCCACGCCTGGTAAAATAATACCGTCGCTTTGACGAATGATGGCGGGATCAGCGGTAATAATATGTTCTAAACCGATATGTGTCAATGCTTTTCCAACACTGCGTGTGTTACCAGTATCGTAGTCCACCACGGCAATCATAATAAACTCCCTTTCGTTGAATTGACACCGTTGATACTTGTATCAATCGTAACCGCTTCACGTAAAGCACGGCCAAAAGCTTTAAAAAGCGCTTCAATTTTATGATGAGTGTTTGTGCCATACAACACTTTAACATGACAGTTCATTTCAGCATTGAACGTCACTGCTTGGAAAAATTCTAACACGAGCTCTGTGTCAAATAAACCTAATTTAGGATTGCTAAAGTTCGCATCAAATACCAAATATGAACGGCCACTTAAATCAATTGATACTTGACCAAGCGCTTCATCCATTGGTACAAACTGAGTACCATAGCGTACAATTTGCGATTTATCACCGAGTGCGTCTTTCAAACATTGTCCCAACACAATACCAATATCTTCAACTGTATGATGTGCATCTACTTCAATATCACCCTCTGCTTTTACAATTAAACCAAAACGGCCATGTTTTGCAAATAAGTGGAGCATATGATCAAAAAAAGGCACGCCTGTTTGGATATCGATTGTTGTTTCATCATCAAGATTAAGGGCTAAGAAAATTTGTGTTTCACCTGTTTTACGACTTAACTCTGCTGTTCGCATATTATTCCTCCTCAAATCGAATTTTTATCGCTCGCGCATGTGCATCTAAACCTTCTTTTTCTGCTAAATAAATAACATCATTCATATCTCTTTTAAGAGCATCTTTTGTATAGGAAATAAACGACGATTTTTTACAAAAATCATCCACATTAAGACCAGAAAAGAAGCGTGCGGTGCCACTTGTCGGTAATATATGATTTGGACCGGCGAGGTAATCACCTAATGGTTCCGAGGCATAGGCACCTAAAAAGATAGAACCTGCATTATGAATGGCTGCTAAATGACTCATGGCATCCGTTACTTGAACTTCTAAGTGTTCAGGAGCTATGACGTTAACTACTTCAAAGGCTTCAGCTAAAGAGTTTACCACGATGGCTGTACCATAGGTTGCAATCGCTTCACGAGCAATCGCTTCTCGCGGCAGATCGCGCAGTTGTTTTTCGACTTCAGCGGCAACTGCTGTCGCTTGTTGCAATGAAGGGGTGACTAGGATGGCTCGAGAACGTTGGTCATGTTCAGCCTGTGACAATAAATCAGCTGCGATAAAACGTGGGTTAGCAAACGCATCTGCAACGACAACTACTTCAGAGGGACCCGCAATCATATCAATGCCTACCTGCCCAAAGACTTGTTTTTTTGCCGTTGCAACATACACATTCCCTGGTCCGACGATCTTATCAACTGCTGTAATTGACTCTGTGCCATATGCCAAAGCTGCAATAGCCTGAACACCGCCTACTTGATAAACTTCTGTCACACCTGCAATCTTTGCAGCTGCCAAAATATAAGGATTGACACCTGTTTCACTCGGTGGTGTTACCATCGTTATCCTTGGAACACCCGCAATTTTAGCTGGCAACACATTCATTAACACGGAGGATGGATAAGCTGCCGTACCGCCAGGCACATAAACGCCAACCGCAGCAATCGGTCGAATCAATTGCCCGCGTATAATACCTGGTTCGTTTGCATCCATATAATTATGACGTTTTTGCTGTTCGTGATAAGAAGTGATGTTTCGTTTTGCATGTGTCATTGCTTGAATAAAAGCAGGTTCGACTGATTGGTAGGCGGCATCAATTTCGGCCTCACTCACACGAAAATCGGCTAACGTGACATGATCGTATGTTTCAGTATATGAACGAATGGCCGTATCTCCTTCAATCTTTATCTTCTGAAGCATTTCACTTACTTGTGTTTCGATGGCTTGATGGCTTGTTGCTTCACCTTGGTCCCATTCGCTGAGAAGATTTCGAACAGCATCAACTGTCATTTTTTCAATTTTCATACGTCAGCCTCCTGTCTGTTTTCAATGTAAGTGTCTAAACGATCAATCAAATCAAAAATCGGTTGCGTATGTTTTTTCAGTGCTGTACGATTAACGATTAAACGCGCGGATATAGGTGCTAATTTATCAAAAATGACCAAACCATTTTCACGTAATGTTTCACCTGTTTCAACGATATCCACAATAGCATCTGCTAACCCTAATAGTGGTGCGATTTCTACTGATCCTTCTATTTTAATGATTTCGACATCTTGACCTTGCTGGCGAAAATAATGAGCGGCTACATTTGGGTATTTTGTTGCAATGACTTTTCGACGCTGGCTTTCTGGGTCATAGCTTGGAACGGAAGCCAAACAAAAATCACATTTTCCAAATTGTAAATCCAGCATTTCAAAATCATCTTTACCATTTTCTAGCAACACATCTTTACCGACAATACCGATGTCTGCCACACCATGTTCAACATAGGTAAGAACGTCGACGGCTTTGACAAGAATGAAGCGGAAATCACGATTCTGACTTTGAAGGATGAGCTTGCGTCCTTTATCTTTAACCTCTGTACAATCAATACCAAGTGACTCAAGGATACGTATTGTTTCTTTTTCTAAACGGCCCTTAGTGAGTGCAATTGTAATTGGTGTAGTCATGATGTCTCCCCCTTTTCAACAGACTCAGTCGTAACGCCGTCTTTTTGACAAATAACAAGCGTCTGAAAGCCATGTTCTATGGCATATTCACGGGATTCAACGACTGTTTCACATACGCTCAATTCATACAACGGTCCCTGAGCACGTTTCAATGCATCAACAACTGCTGCTTCCTCGTAGTGGATCAATGTGCGAATGGCTTTATTCGTTGGTTCGCTTTGTTGTTGTTTCAGGCGTACAATTTCATCGAGATTAACGCCCACTCCAACTGCGGCGCGTTTTTGACCTTCAAAACGTTGGAATAGATCATCATACCGTCCCCCACTTAAAAATTCAGTGGCCGAAGATGTGGCATAACCTCTAAAAATAACACCTGTATAGTATTCAAATGTTTGAACCATCCCTAAATCCACACTTAGTGCCGTGCCATAGCCAAGTAAGGTTAATTGATACACAAGTGCTTCAATACGATCGATCGCTTGATGAATCGAACGACTGGTTGTTAACCCACGAACATGTGTCAGCAACGACGTTTCTCCGAATAAACGTGGCAATTCTAACAAGAATGCTTTCTCTTGTGGGTGTTCCGCTGCAAAAGCTCGAATACCTGATAAGCTTTTACTTGTTAACAATGAAGCAAAGTGCAATCGTTGT
Organism: Brochothrix sp.; assembly: GCF_017549435.1. Classification (NCBI taxonomy): domain Bacteria; kingdom Bacillati; phylum Bacillota; class Bacilli; order Caryophanales; family Listeriaceae; genus Brochothrix; species Brochothrix sp. The sequence goes on along the minus strand of NZ_JAFYUW010000022.1, from coordinate 2,620 downwards.
TCTTCATCAAGACCTAATTCACGGCAAAGTGACTGATATATTTCTGCATGACCAATTTCAATGGTTGTATCGTCTAATTCAACGGCTTGTAAGCTTTGGATAACAGTTGCAACAGCCTCAACTTCTGCTTTTAACGGATCACCACCGATGATTTCAATACCCGTTTGCATTTGCTCGTTATTCTTACCGGTATAATCATCAAATACGCGAAATACCTTGCCGCTGTATGTTAATTTCAACGGCCCTTTCAAACCAATCGTTGAAACCACGCGACCAATCGGCAATGTCATATCAGGGCGTAAAGCTAACGTACGACCTCGATCATCAAAAAATTGATAGAGCCTTTGTTCACGTTCTTCGCGCCCTCTTGAAAAAACATCTTTATACTCAAATGTCGGCGTTTCAATCTGACGATATCCCTTCGTATAAAAAAAAGCCATCATCTTATACGCTGTTTCAGTCATTTGACGTGATTCACCAAACAATTTATCGCGTGTCCCATAGGGTAATGCTCGATTCCAACTCATTTAAGCCCTCCTTCATTCCGTTTCGCTTTATCTTGTTATCATAGTAACGTACTAAAGCGTTTTTATCAAGTATTTTTTATCTATAAACAAAAAATTCTGATTTTTCAACAACTGAATGGGTCTATATAATTGTATAAAAAAAAGATAGAGCATTAAATACTCTATCTTTCGCTTCTATTATTTCACAACGCGTTTTGCGAAGCTTGGTTTATAATATTTTGTTTGTGTTACTTTTACACGATCGCCTGGTTTAGGTGCATGTACCATCTTACCTTGACCAATATAAACACCGACGTGGTAAGCAGCTTTTTCGCTGCCGTAAAACAATAAATCACCTGGTTGTACTTGCTTCAAGTTAACTTTTTTCGCTTTCACTTTTCCTTGTTGTTGAGAAGTACGTGGAAGCTTAGTTTTAACTGATTTTTTATACACATACTGAGTTAGGCCTGAACAATCAAAACCTTTTGTTGTTGTTCCACCCATTTTGTATTTAACACCAATCGTTTTCTTTACTTCTGAAACAATTTTTCCTTGTTTCGTCGTTGCTGCAGCTGCTTCATGCATTGGAAAAACACTGCTAAAAAAAGCAACAAGCATTAAAATTGATAATAGACGTTTCATGCAATCTAACCCCCAGATAATTTAAGCGCTTCACATATTACCCCTAATACGTCAGCTACTCTGATATACTTAACTTTTTAAGAATACCATGCTTATATTACAGTTAGATTGCAGTTACTTTAATATCTTAAGTGTTTTTACTTTTGATACCTGCAATAAGATTGAGGATACCTTGTAGAGAAAATATCTCGAAAATCCCCATAATGATTAAAGTAATGCCCCAAGCACGTGCAGGTTTTTCTACAATACGGAGTTGGCTATTGGCAATAAAACCAAGAGTCGCCAATATGATATGATATAAACCCCATAAAACTACCATTAATATTAATTGATTGAGCAGATTTTCAGCATCCGCTTGCTCTGGATAACCGTATTCGACAAGGCTCTGCTGCAACTCTGTAATATTTGTTTGACTATACAATAGATAGGCACTGAAAAAAGTGATGAGTCCGACAAAAACATTAACAATTGCGGCAATGAGTACCATGGTTATACTTGCTTTCCTTTTCACTTTGATACACCTCCTTTTCCTCTTTATTTAATAGGTCTCTTCTATTAAAACATACTTCATTAAAAAGCCAAACTAATTACAGATAAAACACGTTTACAAATCGGTCTATTTATGTTTGACGAAAATAAATAGTTCTCATTAACTAGTTACAAAATATTTGCAAAACAATATTATGGACTTATTTAGCTTCTACAGCTTGTAGAAACGGGATTTGACGCTTAAGCAATACAGCGAATTATTGTTCTTTTAAAATAACTAGTAAAAAATGAGCTGGCTATTAATCAAATACGTGGTATAGTTAATATATATAGTAGGAGGTGAAATATATGAACATGCATCCTGTTGATTCAGAAGAAATCATTAGCATTGGATACAGCCAATCGAAACAAGAATTACATGTTGAACTATCTACCTCAACGAATGCCTACCTTAACGTACCTTCTTATATTTTTCAGGGACTTATGTCGGCGGCTTCAAAAGGAGAATATTATAACGTCTATATCGAAAACAGCTTTGAACATCGTCAAGTTACCGAAGCGTAAATTAAATTTACAGTGTATGCTAATCTTGAGTCCAAAAGGATTCAGGGTTTTTATTTTGGTTTGATATTCAAATGAAACATAAAACGAAACCTTTACGCTCACCAGTCTACTCTTTATCCAAATTAATTAAAAATTATTCACACAGCTATCTTTTGATAGTTGTTTTTTTTGAAATAAAAAAGCCCCCCGTTTAAAGGGTGGCTTCTAAAAAGTAATAACATAGCTATGTTTTTATTCGAAAATTATTTTTCGTTGTCAATTGGGATAAATGAATCATCCAAGATTTCACGTAAAACACCTGCTGAGTTTTCCATTGCTTTTTGTTCTTCTTCATTCAATGGTACTTCAGCAATTTTAACGACACCGTTAGCACCTAATACAGCTGGTGTTCCAACATATACATCGTTTAATCCGTAATT
>NZ_JAFYUW010000158.1:0-11971 GCF_017549435.1 Brochothrix sp. | reverse complement strand
TTTTGGAGTTGAGTGGTGTTCAAACAAATGTTATGAACGTAATAATTTCTCTAATACAATGCCACCAGCGCCTTGTGAAACAATATCATAAGAATCTTTGGCAGGGTACACATTAGTAGAAATACCTGAAAAAGGCGCGAGCCGTTCAGCAATTGTCCGTTGAACAACTTCGAAAAATGAACTTTTAGGAATCAATGTCCCGCCGCAAACGACGGTATCTGGTTGATAAACGATGATCTGATTACTTAATGCGATGCCATAATAATAGGCTGCCTCTTCAAGTACGTTTTTACAGAGTGTATCCCCATTTTCAGATGCACTTAAAATGTCGAAAAAATCGATTTCTTCAATACTTGAGACAACCTCGGATAGTTGTGATGTTTCGCCAGCGTTAACACGTTGGATAATAGCCGCTTTAATAGCAGGTAATGAGCTAAATGTGCGTAAACAACCTTTTGCCCCACAGCTACAGACCGGCCCCTGAGAATCAATGATTGTATGCCCAAATGTAAATGACATTCCATTTGAACTCAAAGGTGTTCCGCCATGTGTTAAAGTGCAACTTCTTAGCTCCATATCGCTTGTGCTGAATAAAAAACGACGGCTTGATGCCCCATAATTCAAACGGTATTCGGCTAGCGCTGCAAAGTTAACGCCACTGCCAATGGTCACTTTGGAAGGAAGTTGTGCTTCAATATAAGCTTCCAGCGTTTTAATTTCAGTGGTTAAATCATTTTTTTTATGGTCGAACGAATCAAAATAATCATCGATTGAAAGCCCGGTTCCAATAATAGAAGTAAAAGATAAATTAGCGGTTGTTACTAATTTTTTTGTTTCTGTAATAATAAAATCTAATGTGTCATAAATAGAGGTGAAGTGTGCGGTCTTTATTTTTGCTTGTTGTTTAATGGATAGATGAAGGTCAAGCAGTGATATTGTAGAATAGAGTGCAGTGACTTCAATACCAATTAAATAAGCAGCATCGGGTGTTATTTGGTACAGGTTGGGTTTACGTCCGCCAGTGGAAACCGTTGATGATTTTACCGATACCAAGTTATTTTTTTGAAGCTCATCTAGTAAACGTGCGCATGTCGCATGAGTTGTATTCGTTTGAAGCATCAGTGTTTCGGCTTTAATGGGGCCGTTTTTCTGAATCGCGCGATAGAGCGTTTTTAATTTGTTAATTTTAGCAGATTTCGGTTGATGAAAACTTTCCAACATCGCATTCATAATAATAAATGCCCCCCTTTGCGAGTGGTCTCTAAAAGAAGATTAGCAAACAAAGTATTTAAAAGCAAGTCGAGACATCGGTCATAAATAACTTATTATCAAAATGATAAAAAGTTCTTTACTTTTTAAAAACGTCATGTTACGATTTATGTATCGAAACAATGAAAGCGCTTTACAAATTGAGGAGGAATTAATATGCATAAAACAAATGAAATTTTAGAGGCAAAAGCTTATATTGAAAAACACACAAAAGTGACACCAACAATCGGTATTATTTTAGGATCAGGATTAGGTCCATTCGCTGATACATTAGAAGATGCAGTTCACATTCCATATGATGAAATTCCACATTTTGCTAAATCAGCGGCTGTTGGCCACGCAAATGAATTAGTTATTGGTACAATTGCTGGAAAAACAGTCGTTGCAATGAAAGGCCGTTTCCACTACTATGAAGGATTTACACTCGATCAAGTAACATTCCCTGTACGTGTCATGAAGGCATTAGGAATGGAAAAAATGATTGTTACTAACGCGTGTGGTGCTGTTAATACTGATTTTAGTCCTGGAGATTTAATGTTAATCACAGATCACATTAACTTAACGGCAAATAATCCGTTAATGGGTCCAAACAACGATGAACTGGGTGTGCGTTTCCTTGATGTTTCAGAAGTGTACAGCAAACAATTACGCAGCGTTGTCTCAGACGTAGCTAAAGATCAAAATGTTACTTTGCAAGAAGGCGTTTATGCATGGTGGACGGGACCTACTTATGAAACACCTGCTGAAATCCGTATGATTCGTACGTTAGGTGCTGATGCAGTCGGGATGTCAACAGTTCCTGAAGCATTGATTGCACGTCATGCAGGTATCGAAACAGTAGGTATTTCATGCTTAACTAATATGGCTTGCGGTATTTTAGATCAACCATTAAACCATGAAGAAGTCATTGAAACAGCTGAGCGAGTAAAATCAACATTCTTAAAATTAGTAACAGAAGTGATTGCACGTTTCTAATCTGATATGATTTGTGTTCGCAAGTTTGCCTCCTCAAAGGAAGTGCTGTTCTCGCGAAAACATTAGCACAGAGTAAGCGCATTGACAGCAATAATAAAACAACACCACTAACGAGGAGGTAAGACAGATGGGCATTAAAAATCGTTTAAAAATCATGTCATTTTTACAGTATTTTATTTGGGGTAGTTGGTTAATCACAATGGGTTCCTATATGATTAACACATTAGGATTTACGGGTGCCGAAGTTGGGATTGTCTACAGTTCAAAAGGGATTGCAGCGATATTGATGCCGAGTATTATTGGTATTATTGCGGATAAATGGGTACGGGCCAATTGGTTATTCACACTGTGCCACTTTATTGCAGCCATCGCCTTGTTTTATGCAGCATCCGTGACGGACTCTGCAACGATGTTTTGGGTAATGCTTGTAAACGCAATGGTATTTATGCCAACATTGGCCTTATCAAACACGGTATCGTATGCTGTGTTAGAAAAGTACAAATTAGATACTGTAGCAAATTTCCCAGGAATACGTGTTTTTGGAACCATTGGTTTCATCGTTGCTATGTGGGCAATTAGCTTACTTGGACTTGAGCTTAGTAAAGCGCAATTGTACATCGCTTCAGGCGCATCATTGGCACTAGCGTTGTATTCATTGACGTTACCATCTATTCCAGTTGTGAAGAAAAAAGGCAAACAAGGCTGGGTTAGTTTGTTAGGCTTAGAGGCATTTGTATTATTTAAAAAGCCGAAAATGGCAATTTTCTTCTTATTCTCTATGTTATTAGGTGTTGTTTTACAAATTACAAATACATTTGGAAATCCATTCTTACATGATTTTGGTTTAAACCCAGAATTTGCGGGTAGCTTAGTTGTTAAATACCCATCAATTTTACTGTCTGTGTCACAAATAGCTGAAGTGTTTTTCATCTTGGCGATTCCATTTTTCTTGAAAAAATATGGAATTAAGAAAGTTATTTTGATGAGTATGATTGCTTGGACATTACGTTTTGGATTGTTTGCCTTTGGCGATCCATCACCACTAGGTTTCACTTTCTTATTGTTATCAATGATTGTATACGGTTGCGCATTTGACTTCTTCAATGTCTCTGGATCGATTTTTATCGAGCAAGAGGTGGATTCAAGCATTCGTGCGAGCGCTCAAGGTTTATTCATGACAATGGTTAACGGCTTGGGAGCTTATGTCGGTGCGATTGGTAGTGGAATGATTGTTGATTACTTTACAGTGGATGGCGTTAAAAATTGGCCAGCGATTTGGTTAATATTTGCGGCGTACACATTAGTATTAGCTGTGATTTTCCACTTCACATTCCATTACAAGCACGATGTTGAGAAAATGAAAAATGTAAAAGTATAACAACAAATTTTTTACAAAAGATGAACATAAACGAGTGAAATTTTAGATTAAAGCATTCTGACGATATATGTCAGAGTGCTTTTTTGTTATGCCGAAATAGGACTATAACAGCTTTGAATTTAGTGTAATACAGCACAACGTTGAAATATTGACACAACTCTGTCGTTGCTCCAAATTAAGCAACGAGATGGAAACCCTTACATGTCAGTGTTTTCGGTCTTTATAGTGGTAGAAGCGTTTAACCTACTTATCATTTGTTAATATCATCTGTATGAGAGAATACTGTGTTAGTATTCTAAACTATAATTAGAATACAAGATAAGTAATCATAATAGGAGGTTTTAAAAATGATGAAAAATGACATGAAACAAAATAGCACAGAGAAACATTATGAATGGCAAGGTTTTAATCGTGGTGACTGGGAAAATGGTGTGGATGTTCGTGAATTTATCCAAAAAAACTATACAGCCTATGATGGCGACGATCAATTTTTAGCGGGTCCAACAGAAGCAACAAATGCTTTATGGGCGCAAGTAATGAAATTAAATGAAGAAGAACGTAAGGCCGGCGGTGTGTTGGATATGGATACGAAAGTTGTATCGAGTATTACTTCGCATGGTCCTGGCTATTTAAATAAAGAATTAGAAACAATTGTTGGTTTCCAAACAGAGAAACCATTCAAACGTGGTTTACAACCTTTCGGTGGTATTCGTATGAGTGAACAAGCTGCTGAATCTTATGGCTTTAAGATTGATGAAGAGATATCACATATCTTCTCTGAATATCGTAAAACACATAACCAAGGTGTTTTTGATGCCTATACACCAGCAATGCGTGCTGCTCGTAAATCAGGAATCATTACTGGTTTACCAGATGCTTATGGTCGTGGCCGTATTATCGGTGATTACCGTCGTGTAGCATTATACGGAATTGATCATTTAATTGCCTTGAAAAAAGCAGATTTAAATACTTCAAATGACAATGCAATGTTAGAAGATGTTATTCGTCAACGTGAAGAAATTAATGAACAAATTCGTGCATTAGCAGAATTAAAAAAATTAGGGCAAACATACGGGTTTGATATTTCACGTCCAGCTGCAAATACGCAAGAAGCATTCCAATGGTTATACTTAGGTTATCTTGCTGCAATCAAAGAACAAAACGGAGCAGCGATGTCATTAGGCCGTACATCAACATTCCTTGATATTTATATTGAACGCGATTTAAAAAATGGCACATTAACCGAAGAAAGTGTACAAGAAATTGTCGATCATTTCATTATGAAATTACGTTTGGTTAAATTTGCACGAACACCAGATTACAATGAGTTATTCTCAGGTGATCCAACATGGGTAACTGAATCAATCGGTGGTGTAGGTGAAGATGGTCGTCATCTTGTAACTAAAAACAGTTTCCGTTTCTTACATACACTAAGTAACTTAGGACCAGCGCCTGAGCCAAACTTAACTGTTTTATGGTCAACACGTTTACCACAAGGTTTTAAAAACTTCTGTGCGATGATGTCGATTGAAACGTCAGCTATTCAATATGAAAATGATGATGTAATGCGTTCTGATTGGGGCGATGATTACGGGATTGCTTGTTGTGTATCAGCAATGCGTATCGGTAAACAAATGCAATTCTTTGGTGCGCGTGCCAACTTAGCTAAAACATTACTTTACGCTATTAATGGTGGTGTAGATGAAAAGAGCAAAGAACAAGTGTCGCCAGCATACCGTGCGATTACTTCAGAAGTATTAGATTTTGATGAAGTAATGGAAAAATATGATGTAATGATGGATTGGATTGCAGAATTATATCTCAATACATTAAACGTGATTCACTTCATGCATGATAAATATTCATACGAACGCATCGAAATGGCACTTCATGACACAGATGTTTTACGTACGATGGCAACAGGTATCGCAGGTCTCTCGGTTACTGTCGATTCATTATCAGCAATTAAATACGCAACAGTTAAAACAATTCGTGATGAAAACGGTATTGTAGTTGATTACACAATTGAAGGTGATTATCCTAAATACGGTAACAATGATGACCGTGCCGATGATATTGCTGTTTGGTTATTAAAAACATTTATGACTAAAGTTAAAAAACACCCAACATACCGTAATGCAAAACATACAACATCTGTTTTAACAATTACTTCTAATGTTGTTTATGGTAAGAAAACAGGGAACACACCAGATGGTCGTCGTGAAGGCGAAGCGTTTGCACCTGGAGCAAACCCAATGCATGGTCGCGACACTAAAGGGGCATTAGCATCATTAGCATCTGTTGCTAAACTGCCATATAGCGAAGGACAAGATGGAATTTCAAACACATTCTCAATCGTACCGAAAGCTTTAGGCCGTGAAGAAAATTCTCAAATTAGTAACCTTGTCGGTATGTTAGATGGTTATTCAGCTAAAATGGGACATCATTTAAATATTAACGTCTTTAGTCGCGATACATTATTAGACGCAATGGACCATCCAGAAGACTATCCACAATTAACAATTCGTGTATCTGGTTACGCTGTTAACTTCATTAAATTAACACGTGAACAACAGTTAGAAGTTATTAAACGAACTATGCATGAAACAATGTAGTAAAAGCGGGTATTGCGTGTGAAGCACTTAATAAAGCGTTAAATGAAAGGATGAAGAACAATGACAGGATCTGCAATTGGCCGTGTACACTCCGTTGAATCAATGGGGACTGTTGATGGCCCAGGCATTCGTTTTATCGTATTTATGCAAGGGTGTTTGTTACGTTGTCAGTTTTGCCACAATCCAGATACTTGGAAAATTGGTACTGGAACAGAACGTACAGCACAAGAAGTATTTGATGAAGCGATACAATATAAAGAGTTCTGGGATGCATCAGGCGGTGGAATCACGGTCAGTGGGGGTGAGCCATTGCTTCATCTCGATTTTTTAATCGATTTATTCACATTGTGTAAAGAAGCGGGTGTTCATACAACGATAGATTCATGTGGTGGTTGTTTTAGTCGCTCACCTAAATTTATTGATAAAATGGATCGATTGTTGGCAGTGACTGATTTAATCATGTTGGATATTAAACAGATTAATCCAGCTAAACATCGTGAACTTACAACGCGTCCTAATGCACCAATTTTAGATTTTGCCCATTATCTGCGCGATCATGAGCAACCCATCTGGATTCGTCATGTTTTGATACCAACAAAAACGGATGATCCGCAAGACTTGACCGATTTAAATACTTTTATTGAAACATTGCCAAACGTTGAACGGGTAGAGGTGTTGCCTTACCATACAATGGGTGTTTACAAATGGAAAGAATTAGGATTGGAATACCCGTTGGAAGGTATCAATGCACCTGAAAGTCCAGTTGTTGAAATGGCGAATGAATTATTAGGTACAGCTAAATATAATTAAATGGAAACCGCTAGGGTTAAATATCCTAGCGGTTTTTTGTCTTCTTTACTATTCTAGGTAGAATAGTGTTAGCCGTCAAAATTTCTGATAACATTTATACAGCCATTGCTATACTGAGCTAATTAATTTTTTGAGGACAAATAAAAACCATTTTATTAAGTTGCTCTAATTTCATCTTATGAGATATCTAGAGTGAGAGCAGTGTTGTATCTTTTTAACTATAAAATCCGATTAAACAGACGAAGAACCCACCAGTTATTAATAGTAAGTGTTAGACGATAGTTATAAAATCAAAAAACCATTTAAGATGAAAATATACTATGTTATAATTGAAAAGTGATTCCTATTCGGATATGAGAATTACTTAGACACACTAAAATATACTATATTGGGGGATTTAAAATGAAAAAATTATTTATTTTATTATCCGCAATACTATCTTTAGGAATCGTCAGTACTGTGTACGCTGCTAATACTGGCGACACAAATTGGTCAAATGAGTACCGAGTATGGAGTCCGAATGACTATACACCTGCACGTAAAAAAACCAATGCAACAGCATATTATAACAAAGTTAAAACGATTACTTCTATTAACTATATAAATATATGGGCAGCATTAGGAAATGGTACTGATGTTTCTGCTGGTCGCACTTATAAAGCGTATAAGGGAGATGTAACTTTTTTATATAATCTTGCACATGAAAACTATAGAGGTAGTACCGTTAGAATTGATTCAAGAAGAATTGCAAATGGTTCATCTACTGGGATATGGAGTCCTGATAGCGTAAGATAATAGCTTTAGACCGAATAGGAATTTACGTTTTTTTACAACATATAAGGATATGGCGGTGTATCGATGCTCCATTTTATTTTTTTAAGAATGAAACGAACCTCACTATATATTGGTATAGTACTTGGTATTATAATTTCTTTGACACACATCTTCACTAGAGTAATACCTTTTGTAAATAGTAATGATCGTATGTTTACACCATTTACAATGTGGTTAGGTATTGATTCATTTAGTTTTTTAAATTTGCTTTTTTATTTATTAATACAATTGATAAGTAGTTTAGCTTTTTCTGATACATTGAAGAAAGATATAGATAATGGATTTATTTATCAAGTTAAAGTACGAACTGAATCTAAAAAATATTTTAGTGGTGTTTTTATAGCAGCTTTTTTGGGAGGCACACTAATGATTTCTATTCCATTATTACTTAACCAAATAATCACTTTATTACTATTGCCTAGTTATTTACCTGATGAATTAATAAATCGTAATATCGCATTAATATCAACTAGTACTTTGTTTGTTGATCTTTATTATTCTCATCCATATCTCCATTTAATGTTCTACACATTTCTAGCGTCATTATGGGGAGGTCTTTTTGCATGTTTTACTCTTGCAATTTCACTTTGGTTAAAAAATAATATGATAGTTATTTTTTCAGCTTTCTTATTACAGCTAGTACTTTATTTAATCAATACACTTGTCATTACTCAAATGTCTATTACACCATTTGATTTTTTACCTGAAACGATATTATTCCGTAGTGTTACATTGCCGATAGTAAGTATAGCATCCATAGCAATAGCAATTGTATCTATTGCATTTTACTGGATTGGAGTGTAACGAAATGTTTGGCTGTAAGCAGCATATACGTAATATAATAGTCACACACTGGCGAACGTTCTTATTAATAAACACAGCTATATTTATTTCTGCAGTTCTTACAATGAAAAATACGCGTAATATAGGTGAGATAAATTCTAAGATTATTGTGGATGAAATATCTAGTATTTATGCAGATTTTTTCATGAATTATCCTTTTTTAATGATAGCTATTTTCTCTATGACGTTATACCACATACAAGATATTTTTATTCAACAATCTCGTAAATTAATAATTACCAAGCAAGTAACAGGCATTATTGTATTACAGCTTTCAACAATCATTAGTTTTTCTTTGGGAATATTTATCTATCCTATTGAACAGTTAAGTAAATTTGAATTGGCTTATTATGTAGGGTTATTGCTTATCAAATTTCTTTGTTTTGGTATTGTAGCTGCTTTTGTTCTAGTAATCAAAGAAGTTATTGATAATACTGTATTAGCAACAACTACAATATTCGCATTTCTTATACTAAACTTCATTTTGAAAATCAATAAGTTACCTTCTTTATTATTTTTCACAACAGATGGGCGTTTTATTTCTATTTTCACTAATATTTTTCTAGCGCTAGGAATTGAATTAATATTTATATGGTTACTTTCTCTTATTATGATACGAAAGGATTATATGTATGATTAAAATAGAATTTTCATATTTTTTAAAAATTTTAGCAAAGCCTCTTTTTTTTAACAACAATGCTTGTTTGCCTGCTATTGGCATTTTCGCTAAGTAGTTTATATAGCAATGATTTTTTAGCAACTGCTTTTTTTAATGGTGTAGATAAAAAATTTCTATATACAGGTTTTGAATTTCCCATTTTTTGGTTTGTTTTTTACGCCGCTCCGCTTTTTTTGTTAAGTAGCTATATACAACACTATTATTCTCGACGAGCACCACAATTAATAGTAAATCGTTTTTGCCGTAAAAAAATCCACGGTGCTCAATTATTGATTTCCCTAGTATTTTGCTTTTTTTATTCTCTAGTAACATTGGTAATCTTAGCCTGCTTAACGAGTACATCTTTTAGCAGTCAGATGTTAGGTGAATATATAATAAATAATGTATTTGTATTTTATAGTCTACTTTTAATTTCTCAAGTTAGTTTATTATGGATATTACAGTTAATACTCTTAATATTTAATTTTCTAACAACACCTTTGATTGCTATAACCGGAACACTTGTATTATTGATTATTACAATGAAAACAACATTTATGTTTAATTTTTTAAATTTCACAATGATTAGTCGTTGGAAAGACACTACGTTTTTCCAAATGAGTGTTTGGATAGGATTAAGTATTTTTCTTATCATAGCGTCTTATCATTTAATGACACATAAAGATCTATATACAAAGGAGTAAATTATATGAAATCGTATCTTACCATTTCAGAACTTTCAAAAAAAATAAAAGGACATACTGTCCTTGATAACATAAATTTAACTGTGGATTCTGGTAAAATTTATGGTTTTAAGGGTATTAATGGTTCAGGAAAAACAATGTTATTACGTGCAATCTTAGCCTTGATTAAAACTACAGGCTCCATTGAAATCAAAGGTGAACCTGTAACTTTAAGTAAACCCTACCCCGTGTCAGTGGGTGTTTTAATTGAAAATCCTAGTTTAATTACTGAATTTTCCGCAGTTAAAAATCTGAGCCTTATTGCTAGTCTACAAACTGATACTACAGAAAAGGATATTGTAGATACTTTGTTATTAGTAGGATTAGATCCGACAGATACAAGGAAAGTGAAAAAGTATTCATTAGGAATGAAACAAAAATTAGGTCTTGCGCAAGCTTTTTTAGGCAACAACGAATTACTTGTATTGGATGAACCAACAAACGCACTCGATAGTAAAAGTGTAGCGCATTTAAAAATAGTATTGAAGAATTTTGCAAAAGAAGGAAAAACCATTTTGCTTACCTGTCATGATGCTGCATTTATCGATGATGTTGCTGATGAAATGTTTGAATTGGAAGCAGGAAAACTTTTATGATTAGACATAAAAAATGGATAATGGTAGCGATCATTCTTATAGTACTCGCTGTACTACAATATCGGAATGTTAATTTGAACATTACTAATCAGACTGTTATTAAATATAATTTTAACTTAAATGAAGAAATTACGACTCCTACTTTTAAATTGACACCAAAATCTACTAATGTAGAATATGTCCCTGATGAGGAAATTTATAGAATTATGATTAATCTTGAGGTAAAAAAAACTAATGCTGAATCAGATGATTTGTCATTATTACCACATCTATGGATTACTCCAAAATATAACGGAGCTAACCAAACTATTGATTTTAGATTAGATAATGGAGTGATTGTTGATCGTAATTATTGGAGGAAGAATGGTGAAGTTATAGCAACTGCTACTTTTGAATTACCTAAAGAACGCATTGAATTAAGCAATGAAAATATAGCTTTTGAAGTATTAGTTAATGAGAAAAATCAATATCATCGTTATAGTATGCAACTAAATCGAAATTTATTTTCACATTGAAAATAATATTTTATTACTCCTATAGAGATAATGTAACTGAGATTGAACTAGATTTATAAAGAACTTACTATGTTATATCTAGGAAATAAAGGCTCATCTAGAATTTGAAACTAGTAATTTTAAGAAAAGCGAGTCATTTTGAATCAGTCAAAAAACTGATTTATTTAGCTCTATAATTTATGGTGTTGGTGATTTTTCACTGACGCCTCTTTTTTTACAAAAAAAAAACATCATTCTCAAAATTTCATAAGCGCAAAAAAACTCACTAGACCTGAAATTCAAGTTTTAACTCTTTATCTTTCTAACGTTGTTTTTCGTCTCCAGTTGCAACACCTGTTCTCTTGCAAAATTTCAGAACAAACAAAAAAATATTAGACCTGAAATCTAAATGGTAAAGTCGACATGGATCAGTCAACCCTCATTTAAGATTTCTAGTCTAACGAGTGATTTTTCGCATTCCAATTTTGATAAAGTAGAATGAGCTTGTAATTCTTTCACTATTAAATTGCTAAAAATTCTTCCAAGTATTCTTTGTCTGTGATTAAAAAATTATTGTTCTCAGTTGCGAGTGCACCATGTTCACGCAGCTCACGTAAAATCCTACTAACGCTTGTATCAGAGCTTATCCCACAAAAGGCAGCAATATCTTCATTTGTAATATGAATGCTGAGTTGGATTCCTTCAGTTGTTTGTACGCCAAATTGTTGAGATAGTTCCAATAATAATGCGCATAAC
>NZ_JAFYUW010000157.1:0-8617 GCF_017549435.1 Brochothrix sp. | reverse complement strand
GGTAAGAAGATTTTTCGAAGATTCTTAAATCTAACATCTATATTTATTAGAAAGTAGTAAGCCCAACAGGGTTTACTACTTTTTTTTATGAAAATATCAGGGTGGAATGGTGCTGTCAAATAGTAATATAAGGAATGGTACCCTTAAGAGCATTAACAGAGGGAACGGTACTCGCTTGCTTGAAGGATTGGTACTCTTAAGAGCATTAACAGAGGGAACGGTACTTCTCGTAAAGCGAATAAATTCGCAACGATATTAGCACCCATACTGTTCTCGTAAAGCGAATAAATTCGCAACGATATTAGCACCTATACTGTTCTCGTAAAGCGAATAAATTCGCAACGATATTAGCACCCATACTGTTCTCGTATAGCGAATAAATCCGCTACGATAACAGCAATCCGCTACGATAACAGCAAAAAAGCTGCACAGAAGCGCAGCTGTAAAAATTACGTATTTTAAAGTGAAAATTAATTCATTATAAGGGATGCAGTCGTAGCAGCCGTAGCGTGCACTAAGTCGGGGCCTGACAAAATAATTTGTAAGCCACGTTTACCCGCAGAAACAGCGATTTTTTCTTTTTCAAGAATCGACTGATGCATAAAAGTAGGCAAGCTTTTTTTCATGGCGAGTGGAGAACAACCCCCTCGTATATAACCGGTAATAGGGAGTAATGTTTTCACTTCAATCATGTCCACGCGTTTATTACCACTGATACGGGCAAGTTGTTTTAAATCAATATGTTCATTAGCAGGGATACAGGCGACAAGATGCCCTGTTTTATCACCGATTAATACAAGTGTTTTGAAAACAGCATCTGCTTCCATACCGATTGACTCACTTGCATGAGTAGCATCAAGTTGTTCAGGATGCCATTCATAGCTAGTAATATCGTAAGTGACACTCAATTTGTCTAATTCACGCATTGCGTTTGTTTTTTTGCTTTTTGCCATCTGCTTCTGCCATCCTTTAATTTACTTTATCTAAAAAATCCTCATCATACAAATAAGTATAGATGTTGTGAATCAATTCGTCGGGTGTATTACCTTTAATTACTTCGCCTTCGACTAATGCGTAAGGGGAAGTTGCGCAGGTATCGCAATAAGTGAGACAGCTATAACTAACAACGTCTAAGCGGTCATCGTTTTCTAATTCTTGTAGTGCTTTTTCTGCGCCAGATAATAAATTATTCACGCAAAATTCAATCAAGGGGTTCATTAAATCACATTCTCTTTCTTTCGGGAAACAGGCGTATAGCCGTTATCTTCCATATAGCGATATACTTTCTTTAAACGAGGTTGCCCTTCTGTTAATATCTCATTATCAACAACTACTACCGGATAAAATAAATCCTCTTCAATGATTTGATGGGCCATATTTAAATGAATGTCATCTTCTGGAGGCGAATAAATATCGATATAGGTCACTGAAAATAGTTGGTCAGGAAACTTGCGTCCGATAGCAGCACGTAGCCACTCTTCAGTATCCTTAGAAGAAGGCATGTTCACACAACTCGGGCATAGTATAGTAGCACCGTATACAAAAAATTCGACGTTTTTTTTCATACGTATTGTCCCCTTTATTGGTTGTTTACCCTTATTTTAAGTCAAAAAAATAAATTTAGCCATTAATTGGATTGATTTGAAAGATTTCTACAGTCGCTTTTTATGACCAAAGACTTTATAATGAAGAAAGGAATACTATTTGAAAGGCAGGTGGGCAAAGTGAGTCAAGAAGAGCAGATTGAAATTGAACGAACGCTCGATAAATTGCGCCCTTATTTACTCAAAGATGGTGGAAATTGTGAATTTGTAGATTTCCAAAATGGTATTGTTGAAGTGCGGTTATTAGGTGCTTGTGCCACATGTCCAAGTTCCGATTTCACTTTAACGGCAAGCATTGAACAACGTTTGTTAGATACACTACCATATATAAAAGGCGTTAAACAAGTTTTTTAACAAGGAGGCAGGAATGATGACGATAGAACGAACAGTTGATTTCACAGAGAATGCACAAAAAGAAATAAGAGATGCAATGAAAAAAAACGAACTTGAAGGTTATGCTTTTAACCTTTACTTAGAACGTAATGAATACGGTGGCTTAGGCTATGGTATGCAATTAACGGATGAACAGGTAGCCGATGACGTGGAAGAAACTTTTGAAGGCTTTGTATCGGTTGTTCGTAAAGAAGATGTTCCTTTCTTAGCAGGAACAACAGTTGATTATGGCGTTCAACATGGTAGCGAGGGTTTTATTATCGATAATCCTAACATACAGCAACAACAATCTGGTTGCGGATGTGGTGGTCATGGACATGATCACGATCATGGACATTCACATGCTCATGCAGAATCTGGTTGTGGTTGCGGTGGTCATGGTCACGGTGAGCAACACACACACGCGGAAGAACAACAATCAGGCTGCGGTTGTGGTGGTCACGGACATTCACACGCAGAAGAAGCGACAGAAGAACGCACATGTAAATGTGGACGTAAAGACGGTAGCAATCCTAACGGAGAATGCCAGTGTCAGAAAGAAAAAGCATAAAAACTGATTGAAGTTTAGACTAAAACAACATGTTATAATTTTTCATAAAAAAACCAGAATATCAAGTGATATTCTGGTTTTTGTTTTTACTATAAGATACTTTTTAAAGCCCATACTTTTGAGCGCCAACGATAAGCCATTAATCCTCCACGGAGGCCCTCATCGATGATGTAAGCAATCCAAATCCCAGCTAACCCTATGTGTAGCGGAACACTTAAAAGATACGCAAACGGCAAGCTGACAATCCACATGATAATCAAACCAACGATGAGTGGAAAACGAACATCACCCGTTGCATTAAGTGAGTTAATTAAGATGATATTTGTTGCCCGCACCGTTTCGAGTACCAACCCAAGTAAGAAAAGATTTTTGGACAATTCGATAACTTCGGGATCGTTTGTGAAGAAGCTCATAATTGGTGTTGAAAAAATATAAAGCAAAAAACTGCCGATAAGTGCGAGTGCAGTTCCAATAATCCAGCCATGCCAACCTTGACGATAAGCTTGATCGGGATTTCGAGCACCGACTTGATGCCCAATCAAAATCTGTGTTGCTTGCCCAATTGAGATGGGTAATAAAATGACGAACTGTGAAATACTAGAAACATAAACTTTTGTTGTCAATGCAGTTGAACCCAGCACAGCAACAATAGTAGTAATAATAATTTGAGAACCATTATACGAAATCGATTCACCAGAAGATGGGAGACCCAGTCTTAAAATAGCATAGCTAAGTTTATAGGTGACATCTTTTACTTTTTTAAATGAGAAGGTATAGCCTACGTGACGTTTGAGAAGGTACAGAGCTAATAATAACCCCACAAAGTTAGCGAGGGCAGTGGCAATACCAACGCCTGCCATACCTAATACAGGGATTCCGAAAGGTCCAAAGAGGAACAAGTAGTTTCCGATTACATTTAAAATACTCGTAACAACAGGAACATACATGGCTTGTTTAACATAGCCGTGGCTTCTTAATATAGGAAGAATGGCTACTTGGATCGCAATGACAATAGATGCACCACCGATCCATTGTAAGAAAGGCGTTCCTAATGCAATTAAATTATCATCGAGTCCTAACCAGCTTAAAAAGTGTGATGAAAAGAAGAGGAATACAACAGTGAGTATAATACCTAAGATAGCAGCTAGTACTAATCCAGTTGTAATAACATGCTCAATTTCTTTTCCACGTTTTGCGCCTAACAACTGCGACACCAGGATTTGTAAACCAACAGAAACAAACCCATAAATATAGATTGTTAAGACGATTATTTGGTTGGCGACACCTGCAGCTGTAGCTGCTTTATCAGAATAAAAACTCAGTTGAAAGATATCGATGTTTGTCATCAAAACTCTCAAAAATTGTTCTGTAAAGATAGGCCAAGCGAAGGTTAATAAAGCAATTGTCATCAATTTGATAGACATTTTGCCAGAGAGATTAAATTTAGATTGCATAGTACACTCCTTCATAACAAATACATTTTACACATCTTAACTATTATAAACCTCTATCTCAGAGTTGCAAGTGCCATATTTCTTTATACTAAGGTTACAATCTTTGATATAATAGTGATAAACGTACGTTATAAGGAGGGAATCGAGTGTTTAAAAACTCTAAATTATTTTTTTGGACAGTAGAAATTTTAGCAATTGCATTATTGTTGTACTTATTTACACAGATGTCATTTTTATTTGGTCCGATTCGAACATTCATTTCCACTATTTTTATGCCAATGTTATTGGCGGGTTTTATTTTTTATATGCTAAACCCAGTGGTTGGATTGATAGAAAAGTTGAAAGTTAAACGAATATGGGCAATTGTTATAGTATTCTTTTTAATTATCGGGGTTATCGGCCTCTTTGCTTACATGATTTTTCCACCGTTAGCGAATCAATTAGTGGAGCTTGGAAAAGCTGTACCTGGTTATTGGAGTAAAGCAAATGATTATTTTGATAAGTTATTAACAAATCCACAAATTCAAAATCTTGATATCGAAAATATGTTAAAAGAAGCAAATCTTAATGTATCTAAAATAGTCAATTCCATTATATCTAATGCAACAAGCAGTATTACAAGTATCATTGGTGTGATTGCGAGCGTAACGATTACAATCGTAACAGTACCATTCATTGTTTTCTTCATGTTTAAAGATGGTCATAAATTCAGCGGTAAGGCTGTGAAATTTTTCCCACGTGCTGTTCAAGAAGAAGCGGGAACAATATTATCACAAATGAGCAAAACAATTTCATCTTATATCAGTGGACAAACGTTAGATTGTCTTTGTGTAGGTATTTTGACATTTGTTGGTTATTTGATTATCGGTCAACCTTATGCATTGTTATTAGGTGTTATTGCCGGAAGCACAAATATCATTCCTTACTTAGGACCATGGATAGGTTTATTGCCTGCTGTGATAATTGGTATCTTTATTTCACCATGGCAAGCCATTGCCGTTATTATTGTTGTTTTAATTGTACAGCAAATTGATTCAAACATTATGAATCCATTGATTGTGGGTCGTTCATTAAACGTCCATCCGTTAACAATTATTATTGTGTTGCTTGTAGCTGGTAATCTTGCGGGATTATTAGGAATGTTGCTTGCAGTGCCAACATACGCTGTTGCTAAAACAGTTATAATTAATATCGCTAAGATGTGGCGTTTAAACAAAGAAAGTCGTCTGGAAGTTAAAGAGCCTTAGTGTTCTTAAAATTTAAAATATGATAAAATAGAGACGAAAATGAGTATAAAAGGGGCGAATATAAAAATGAGTAAAACATTAGTTTTTGGACATAAAAATCCAGATACAGATACAATTACAGCAGCGCTAAGCTACGCTGCCTTAAAACAAGCTTTAGGATTTGACGTAGAGGCTGTTCGTTTAGGAACGATTAATCCTGAAACACAATTTGCTTTAGATTATTTCAAAGTAGAGGCACCACGCCTTGTTGAAACAGTGGCTAACGAAACTAACGAAGTTATTCTCGTAGATCACAATGAAGCACAACAAAGTGTGGATGATCGCGCGGCTGTTACTATTACTGAAGTGATTGATCATCACCGTGTTGCCAACTTTGAAACGCTTGATCCATTGATGATGCGTATCGAGCCAGTGGGCTGTACAGCAACAATTATCTTGAAACTTTACACTGAAAATAACATTGTACCAACGCAACAAAATGCAGGATTAATGTTATCAGCTATAGTATCAGATACATTGTTATTCAAATCACCAACATGTACAGAACAAGATGTTGCAGCAGCCGCAATTTTAGCTGAAATAGCACAAGTTGATGTTCAAGTATACGGCTTAGACCTTTTAAAAGCAGGCGCAGATGTTAGTACAAAAACAATTGATGAATTAATTACATTGGATGCGAAAGAATTTGATATGGGCAACCAAAAAGTTGAAATAGCACAAGTTAACGTTGTTGATCCATTAGATGTACTTATTCGCCAGCCTGAAATTGAACTTGCCATCAACGAAAAAATCGCAAGCAAAGGATTAGATATGTTCTTGTTTGCAATTACTAATATTTTGACAAACGATTCAGTTGTGCTTGTATTAGGTACAGCAGCAGGTAAAGTAGAACAAGCGTATGATGTTCAACTTGTAAATAACTTAGCAACATTACCAGGTGTTGTTTCACGTAAAAAACAAATTGTTCCTATTATTACACCTTTCTTTGAGTAAAAACGAAAACAGCCCGTTCAATGGCTACTAGCTTGGAGAAAAATGAAGGAGGCTATCTGTGCCTGCTGATTTTTTTGAAAGAGAGTGAGACATTGGCTGTTGCAGTTGGAGAAAAGTAAAAACGAAAACAGCCCGTTCAATGGCTACTAGCTTGGAGAAAAATGAAGGAGGCTATCTGTGCCTGCTGATTTTTTTGAAAGAGAGTGAGACATTGGCTGTTGCAGTTGGAGAAAAGTAAAAGCAGAGCACACTTGTTCAACAATGGATAAACCTAAAAACCTTGATGATTAACTAATAATCAAGGTTTTTTCTCTTGTGTTTTTACTAAGGTTAGCATACAATTAAACGTAATGGTTACGTTTTAGATGCAGGGAGTGGAAATGATGGATTATATTCAAGTGAAAGATATTATGTTTAAATACGATGATGAGCCTGTGTTATCCGATGTTTCATTTCATATTAGTGAAGGTGAATTTGTGTCATTAACAGGAGAAAACGGCGCGGCAAAATCGACGTTATTAAAAATTGTTTTAGGCCTATTAAAACCAGCAAGTGGTGAAGTAACGCGAACATTAGTGAATACTGAAGGTGAAAAATTTCAAATTGGTTATTTACCACAACAAGTTGCTTCATTCAATGAAGGATTTCCAAGTACAGTAATTGAATTGGTACGTTCAGGACGTTTTCAGAGAGGCAAGTGGTTTAAACGTTTGTCACAAACGGATCATGAAAAAGTAGAAGAAGCATTGCGTTCTGTTGATATGTGGAAGTATAAAGATGCTCAGATCGGTGAATTATCTGGCGGTCAAAAACAACGTATTTGTATGGCACGTGTTTTAGCTGCTGAGCCAGATTTATTTGTTTTAGACGAACCTACAACAGGAATGGATAAAGAAAATCGTAAAAACTTTTATAAATTAATGCGTCATTATGCGGATTCACATAATCGTGCAATCTTAATGGTGACTCATGATGATGAGGATTTAACACGATATGTCGATCGTGAATTACGCTTAACACGAAAGGAAGATACCGAGTGGAGATGTTTTTGCATGAATTCATGCAGCGCGCATTCATCGCAGGAACATTAATTGCGATTTTAGCACCGCTGTTTGGTTTATTTGTTATATTAAGAAGGCAGTCGTTGATTGCTGATACACTCGCACATATTTCGCTTGCCGGAGTAGCTGTTGGTTTTACAATTGGCGTCAACCCAACATTAACAACAATTGCGGTTGTGGTATTAGGTGGCTTGACGATTGAAGTAATGCGCAGTTTTTTCAAAACATATTCTGAATTATCAATTGCAATCCTCATGTCTGGTGGGTTGGCAATTGCGCTTGTATTGACTAGTTTTAACGGTGGAAATTCAACTGCGAGTATTTCACAATATTTATTTGGATCGATTGTTACAATCGATGCTGAAAGTGTTTTTTGGTTATTGGGACTTGCTATTGTGGCAGTCACACTGTATTTATTATTCCGTCGACACATGTATGTGTTAACATTTGATGAGGATACAGCTTATACAAGTGGATTAAACACACGTTTGATTTCAATGGTATTTAGTGTACTTACAGGTTTAGCAGTAGCGATTATGATGCCGATTGTAGGCGCGTTATTAGTCTCGTCATTAATGATTTTACCTTCAGCTATCGCTATTAAATGGGTGAAAAGCTTTGATTTCGCCATCATATTGAGTATTGTGATGGGATTAATTGGTGTCTACAGTGGATTAACGATGTCTTACCAAGTGGGATCACCACCAGGCGCATCGATTACGATTGTATTAATTGTGATGTTTATTATATCAATGATTGTTCGCACAATTTGGTTGCGTAGCAAGGGACGGAAATACAAATAAGAAGAGGTGAAACGATGACAAATGTTGTATTAGTAGGCGTAGAATTGCCTCGAGTAAATGATTTTGCTGAATCGATGATAGAACTCCATGGCTTAGCTGAGGCAGCTGATTTGAATGTAACGCATGTACTCACGCAAAAACGTGAACGTGTCCATGCGGGAACCTATCTAGGTAAAGGGAAATTAGCAGAGTTACAAGGTTATTTAGAAGGTACTGAGAGTGAAGCTATTATTGTGAACGATGAATTAACACCCAGTCAAATCAAAAATTTAGAAGCGGTTCTGGAATGTGAAATAATGGATCGCACGATGTTGATTTTAGCTATTTTTGCAGAACGTGCACAAACTCGTGAAGCAAAATTACAAGTTGAGGTTGCACGACTACAATACCTGATGCCACGTCTTGCTGGAATGGGTATTTCAATGAGCCGTCAAGGTGGTGGTTCATCAGGATTGGCAAACCGTGGTGCGGGTGAAACAAAACTAGAACTTGATCGTCGAACAATTAGTGAT
>NZ_JAFYUW010000156.1:0-4812 GCF_017549435.1 Brochothrix sp. | reverse complement strand
GTGCTTCCATGGTATGAACGATAGCGAGAAAATATTTTATAACCTCCAGTAATTGCTTTAGCCATTTTTAATGCTTGCTCATTCGCTTCTGCACCAGCAGTTGTAAAATATACTTTTGCCATATTATTCGGTGCCAAGTCTACAATTTTTTGTGCTAGCTTTGCTTTCGATTCTGAGGCAAAACCAGGCGCTGAAATTTCTAATTCTTTAAACTGGTTAAAAGCTTCGATTATCTTGGGATGCTTGTGCCCAAGATTAGCATAAACAAGTTGAGCATTCATATCATAGAATTTTTTGTTATTTTCATCCCAAAAATAAATGCCTTCTGAGTCAGTAATAATTTTCGGATTACGCTTTGCTTGTTTAGACCACGGCTGTAAAACATAATGCTGATTGGCTTTTTTTATCTGGTCATTGGTTAACATAAAACATTCCTCCTATCTTCTTATGGTTAGTCTACTAAATAGTTTTCAAAACAACTATTGGCATTTAACTCAATCTTTTTAGTCATCTGCACGATTATGAAGAAAAAGATCATCAATCAAAATCGCTAAAGATAAACTCGTTTTATCTAAATTATTTGTTAAACTACGGTCTAAAATTTTTTCAATACGCTGCACACGATAAGATACCGTGTTCCGATGGATAAATAATCGTTTAGAAATGGCATTGGCATGTCCATTTTCCTCAAGAAAAACTCTTAAAAAAGAATAATATTTTTGGTTATTGCAACGGTCGTATTCCCATACTCCAGCTAACATTTCTTTACAAAATTGCGGTAGGATAGGCGAATCTTTCAAAGCGAATAAAAATTGGTACACACCCAAATCTTTATATTTAAACAACCACTTTTCATCCTGATTTTGCACCACAGTGATAACTTGTAACGCCTCATCATAACTTTTATAGACTTCAGTAATATTAGGATAGCTCTCACCTTTACCAATGGCAATGGTGATTTTTTTTTGTCAAAATAGGCGTAAAGTTCTTTTCCAAACTTTGTAAAGTTCATTGTCTCTGATACTCGGCTAGAGCGATTAATTACAAAAACAACCATTTGTCCAACAATACCTGAAATAAATTTATTATATTTTTGATGAAATAGTTCACGAAGACGTTCATGGAAAACGTTTATTTCCATCTCACGTTTATTGGTCTGTTTTACAATAACGACAACACCCTCAAAGAGAAAGTCTTCCCCCAGATCATTGATGATTTCTACAGGAATTTCCTCGTTTGTGATTTTTTTACTAATTAATTTTTCAATAAAAACTATTTCTTCACTCTGTCTTTTTGTACGCTTGACTAGTTCTTCAAAAATCTTTTTTGTCATATCTGCAATCCTTATTCTCCAAGGCATTTCAATGACAATGCAACCTACTTCTTCTGCATATAGTTTAACTTCTTCTGGCACTTTTTTTATATAAGGCCCTGTATTGATAACAAGTGCAGCCGCACCTACTTTTTTCATGTATTTTAGTAATGACAGGCATTCTGAAATAGGGTTTATCATCGCTTCTCCTGTAGTAACCACTAATTCATTTCTTTGAATTAAATGTTTGAGCGTGATACTTTCAACTCGATTCACACCTGTAACTAGTTGTGTTAAATCATCTTGCGAAGTATGTTGTTGCAAATAATGAAAAGTTTTTTTAGATAATACTTCTTTTACTGTAATCATCGTTAGTCCCCCAATCAAATTTAACTTAATTACAGTAAAACACAGTCATATTCTATATTGCAAAAGTTGTGAGGCTCGTTTCACATTCAATTTTTAATGTGACTTTTCACTAAAATGTTTTTAATATATCTGAACGGTATTCTTTCAAAATGTTATATACATCGTCTTGTGGCAAAGCATAAAAATGATTATTTGCTTTTCCAGTCATCGATTCAGCTGCAAACATTGCATTTAAAATTGCTTCTTCGACTGCTTCTGCTGTTGCTTTATAGATTGGGTCCAGCGCATCATCACTAATAAGCGTTGCTTTATTATCTTGATAAGCAGTATTATTGGCTGTTGAAAAGGCTAAAAAGATATCTCCTGAATCATTCTCGAATCCCGCACCCAGACGACCGATTGCAATTGGTATTCGTTTGCAAATTTTTTGTAATTGAAGAGGCGATACAGGTGCATCTGTTGCAATAACAACAATAATGGATCCTGTCCCAGGTTTTGGCGAAAAAGTTTCTAACCTCGCTTCACCCCCTTTCAACAAACGTCCAATCGGGACACCAAACATTTCAAAACACGCGCGTGTGCCATGATTAGCTTGTACAAGCACACCTAAAGTATAACCACCTTCAGCGTCCGTCAAAACACGTGAAGACGTCCCCGTTCCACCTTTGAACTCATGGCATTGCATGCCATTTCCTCCACCCACATTCCCCTCAGCAATTGGTCCTGTTTTAGCATCATCAATTGCTTCATATACATCACTTGCAGTAACATGAAAGCCGTTGGTATCATTCATTAAACCATCCCATGTTTCACCAACCACTGGATAAAAATACCCGACCCCTTCAATTGGTTTACCTTCATGGATGTAAGGATAATAATAATTGTTATCAATCATCCATTTTGCCAGAGTATCTCTAACGATACCGACACTATTAGTGTTTGTAATCCCTATTGGGCCATGAAGATAGCCTGAATCATCCATCCAATGAGTCCCGGTCAGTTCACCATTACCATTCAAATTATGTCGTCCAACAAATAATGCGCTGCGTTTTTTACCTTGTGGTAAAATCATCGTTACGCCGGTTCTTGCAAATGGAGAGCCTGCTCCTTTATAGTCGCTTGGCTCACCAAACGTTATCGTTTTATACCCAACCTCTACACCTGCTACATCTGTGATGGCATTGTATTCACCTGTTTTCCCAGGTAACGTATAGCCCGCTTCTCTTACTCTTTTTTTGCTCAATTTTATACCTCCTTTGTTTTAAATTACCAGTGACATACGCAACTTCAATTGATTGTTTTAATCTTATAAAAAAGAAACTTTTAGCTTAGATTATCACTGCTGAACGTAATTTTAATGCAGCTTTTATAAGTACTACTCTCGATTACCAGTAGTTATAACATATCTTTGAAGTCTTCTTCTGAGTATTTTTTGTGTGAACGTTTCGCGTGTAAAGCAGTCATCATACTATCAAAGCGTTTTTTAGTAATTGGATAGAATAATATCGCTAATACTGCTAAACTACCAAAAATTCCTGGCATAAGCGTATTAACGTATAAAATCATTTGGTGTGCACTCTCGCTTTGGTTCTCAATTGCCCCTTCATAACCACCAAAAGCGAGTAACATTCCTGTAATCCAAGTGGCGCAAGCGGCACCAAGTTTTTGCGAGAAGGACATTACAGCTGTTACAACACCTTCTCGTCGGCTGTCATTGACATACTCATCTAATTCACAAATGTCATACATCATCGAGTAGTAGAGTGTCCAATAGGTGCTGTCTCCTAGACAGAAAACAACACAAAATATCAGTAGAATCGCAAAGCTAGGAAAGCCCGTCATACTGAAGAGAAGCAATCCTAATGAACCTATTCCTAGAAAACAGGCGTACACATGCTTCTTGTCAAAATGTCGGGCTGTTTTGTTAATAAATACTATCCAAACAATACATACTAAGCTATTAATAATAAAATAAAGTGATTGCCTTTCTGCTCCGTACCCAAGATTATATTTCATCAGGTAGATTAATCCGCCCATTGCCATTGTTGAAGCAACTGCCCAAAAGAACACTGATCCTGCCAAAAATTTAGTCGGTTTCAATTTCACTATTTGGGCTAATGCTTTGACCAGTGAAGATTTTTTCATTGTGTTATTTTTTTGCTCTTCGTGCTTATATATTTCTTTTCCACGCGTAAAGTGCCAACAAATAAAAGCGCTTAGCAGAATTCCCACGGCAAAGATACCACCAATAATCCGCCAACTCAGTTGACCAGACATACCGCTTTTTTCAAATAAGGCTAATAAATAAGGGGGTAATGCGGATGCTACCATTACAGCAACGTATAAGCCCACACTCGACCATGCTCGTAAAGTTGTTCGCTCATTAAAGTCATTTGTTAGTTCAGCACCCAAAGCAAAATACGGAATAACAAAAAATTTATAGCTACTCCAAAAAAGTATTGTCATTATTAAAAAGTAGATAAATGTCGCTTGTGTTCCCAAACTAATACTGTTAAAAATTAAAAAAGCAAAGATTGAATATGGTAATGCAGCCATTATCATCAAGGGACGTCTTCGACCATATTTCGAACGCATATTATCCGATATATGTCCCACTACTGGATCAAACACAGCATCCCATAAAATCGCTACCAATGAAATCGTTCCTGCTAAAGCTGGTGGCACGCCAACATAATCTGTCAAGAAAAAAAGAAAGAAGAAAAAATACATATTATAACCTAGACTATCTCCAATTTGTCCCATTGAATACGAAAGTTTTATTTTGAAGGGTAATTTTGTCGTTTCACTACTCATAGGCATTTTGTTATCATCCTTTCTATCATTTTCAGTGTCTCTGCTTTAATCTACTGTACTATTGAATGTGAAATTATTCATTGTGGATTCCGACATATATTTTTGGCGAAAAGCCCTATATGTTTGTTAGCAATCGCCGATACCTACGCATTCTTTTTACTGGTCTTACGATTGTTTACTCTTTTAAATACACGAAAAGCAACGTGATTTTATTTAACTGTTATTGTACATCTGCACAAAAAAACCACATGTTATACGCATGTGGTTTTTGAAAGATACTAAAACTTCATTATTTTTTATGTTTAACAACGTTACCC
>NZ_JAFYUW010000021.1:0-8991 GCF_017549435.1 Brochothrix sp. | reverse complement strand
TGAAGCCCTCCTCATGATAATCATTACTTTCCCAGGAATTTCTATATTTTCCTCAGACTATTTATAACATTATAGCATTTCATACTTCAATAAACATTTTAATAGAAGAAAAAAATAAAATTATAGCAAAATACACCCGTAATTTTCATTCTTTAGAGACCAAGCGAGCTAGTTTCACTTTCATCTATATCGTGATATTCCGCGTATACTTCACGTTTAGCGATGCCTCGTAATACTGCAACTTCTTTAATGGCTTGCTTGGACGTTAAGTTTTGTTGCGCCATTACTTCTTCGACGTGTTCTTTTAGGCTAAGGTGATCAAACGTGATAACATCTTCATCAACCACATGATCATTACCAGCAACTACAATCACAAACTCGCCACGTATCTCCGATGTTTTGGCCCACTCAATGATTTCTTCAATCGTGCCACGAATAAACTCTTCATATCGCTTAGTCAACTCACGACAAAGTGTTATTTGGCGATTTCCCATCCCTTTATAAAGAGCATTTAATGTCTCTTTCAAACGATGCGGTGACTCATAAAAAAGCAAAGTTTCAGGTTTTTTAGCTAATTTCTCAATTTCTTCTTGGCGTTCCTTTTTAGAGCGTGAGATAAAGCCATAAAATAGAAAAGGTTGTGGCGTAATTCCTGAAGAAATCAAAGCTGTTAACGCCGCATTTGCCCCTGGCAACGGCACAACAGTTATTCCAACAGCTGTCGCTGCTAGTACCAACTCATGTCCAGGATCTGAAATAGATGGCATGCCTGCATCGCTCACTTGTGCAATATTTTCACCTGCAAGTAAACGTTGAACTAATTCATCGCCACGTGTACGTTTATTATGTTCATGATAACTGACCATGGGTGTTTTAATTTCAAAATGATTAAGTAATTTAATCGTATTACGTGTATCTTCCGCAGCGATTGCATCTACTTCTTTTAGTATTTTAATTGCACGAAATGTCATATCTTCTAAATTACCAATCGGTGTTGGCACAAGGTACAACTTCCCCGCATCAGATGGCTGAAAACTTTGTTGCGTTTGCATGTTAACTCTCCTCTACTTTTTTGCTTTTTAAATAACGTTCCTTCGCCAGACGCGATTGTTTTTTAAAGGCATACTCTGCCTTCATCGCTAATGAACGATTCTCAAATACTTCATGATGGATTAATTCTACAGGGCGACGAGTGAATGTATACTTACAACCAAAACCGCGATTATGTTCGGCCTCTCGCCTCACAATATCAGTTGTATAACCACCATAATAAGTATTATCTGCACACATCAACACATAAAAATAATGTTTAGTCTGTTCCATATAGCCATTCCTTGATTTGTTTTGTATAGCCATCTGCTTCATGAACAAAGATAGGCGGTTCAAAGATGACACCTGGTTTCCCATCCTTAATCGCTTCAACTAAAATAGTATTCGCTGCTTTATCAGGCGTTGGATGTACCCATTGAATGCGCTTTGGTTCTAAGCGGTAACGACGCATTAAATCAATAATTTCAATCAAACGTTCTGGACGATGAACCATCCCTACTTTACCATTTTGTTTAGTTAATGAACTCGCTGTACGCACTACATCTTCAAGCGTACACATCACTTCATGTCGCGCGATTGTATGATGTTCATTCTTGTTTTTTTCACCTGCAGGAGGTGTTGAAAAGTAAGGCGGATTGACAGTCACGTAACTATAACTTTCATTATCGAACTGTTGAGTCGCCTCGCGTAAATCACCTTCATAGATATGAATACGCTGTGAGAGTTCATTATATTCAACTGACCTCTGGGCCATGTCTGCTAAACGGGGTTGTATTTCAAGCGCGTCAATGGTGACCTTTGTTTTTGAACTAAGCAATAATGGGATAACACCATTACCACTACATAAATCCATTATTTTCCCTTTACTATAGGGAATACGACAAAAATTAGCTAGCAAAACTGCATCCAATGAGAATGAAAAAACACTGGGACTTTGAATAATACGCAATGATTGCGCCAATAGATGATCAAGACGTTCATCTGTTTTTAAAATTACTTCCACTCTTACTCCTCCTTGATACGATAACGCTGTTATGCAAAAAAAGAGCCTCCTATTTTAACGGCGACTCTTTGAAATTATTGATTTTTATGTCCTAAAAAACCGAGACAAAACAAGCAGTCTTCACCATTTGTACGGGGACTTCCAAAGTGCACATTGCAAATATGAAAGCCTTCTTTATACAATTGCATAAGATTATCATGCCCTGCTGATTGATCAGGCGTTACTGTTTGCGTTGTTTCTGACACTTTATCGCCACCATCTTCGGCCGGCACATCCTGCTGTTGATTTAGCGCCTCACGTAAATGTGTATTTTCGATAGTTAAGCGATTGTTTTCTTCCAAAACAATTTGTAAATTATCTTTTAAGCCACTCAATTGACCATATAGATCACCAATCTGTTCTTCCATGTTTGTCACAGAATCAAAAAAAGCTTTTTTATCCATACAACATCCGCCCTTTACTAACCTTTTATACTCTTCATTTCAATTAATTCTTCTAATGAATATTCAACTACTCCAGCATTATCTTCTAATTTAACTTGCACAATACGCTGTAACATATTTAAGCCTGTTACTCGCCCTTTTCCTGCAGCAGTAACCAATTTACGCCCAACATCAGGCATCGCTTTTTTAGCTTCTTCATATGTATCGTTCTCATATTTTAAGCAACACATCAATCGACCACAAAGACCAGATATTTTCGTTGGATTTAACGATAAATTTTGATCCTTCGCCATCTTGATTGATACGGGTTCAAAATCACCTAAAAAGGTAGAGCAACAAAGCATTCGTCCACAAGGGCCGATTCCACCTAATAATTTGGCTTCATCACGAACACCAATCTGTCTCAACTCAATACGCGTTCTAAAAACAGCGGCTAAATCCTTAACAAGTTGTCTAAAATCGATACGACCTTCTGCTGTAAAATAAAAAATCATTCGATGTCGATCAAATGCAATTTCAACATCTACTAATTGCATATCTAATTTTCTTTTTTTGATGCGTTCTTTTGCAAGAACAACAGCTTCTTTCTCACGTGATTCATTTTCAATCACTTTATCAATATCTGCTGGCGTTGCTTTTCGCATCACCTTTTGCAGTGGTAAAACAACATCTTCTTCATCCATTTCACGTTTGGTAAAAACAACTTTACCAAATTCCAAACCATGAGAGTTTTCAACGATGACCGCATCACCCTCTTTTAGCGGTTTGTACGGTGGCTCAAAATAATATATTTTACCAACAGGCTTAAAACGAATGCCTACAACCTCTATCATTTAGTTCCCTCCTAATTTTTTATTGCTACAAAGGTCAACACAAGCTCTTCCATTGCTAATTGTGCGCCTACATTTGCTTCTATTCGTTTCTTTGCAGTTAAAATCTGTTCAATCTCATAAGTGGTTGTGAGTAATTTTGTATTCAATGCGTCTTGCTTCAACATCTTTTCTTGCTGCATACAAATCAGCGGTTGTTCACTCACCAATTGTAGATGCAATTTATCTTCATACAACGCAAGCAATAAATCTAAACCCAACTGCGTGTTATTTTTTTCTTTAAAATGACCTATCCAATCTGTTTGAATATAAATCAACGCCATTGGATCGGCAACCCTCAGATACCCATAAAGTTGAACCACATGCTTACGCGCTTCAACAAACCATTCGTCTTGGGCCATCTCGATTGCTTCAGAACTACTCTGAGTTAAATGTGCAACAACTCGACCACGTGCTTCTGATATACCTTGCGTTTCTAATTCACGCACTAAAACCTCCGTTGCAAGTGGCTGAAACGTCAATAATTGGCAACGTGATTGAATAGTAGGTAATAAACGTTGAACAGCTGTTGTCAAAAAAACAATCAAAACTTCAGCTTCTGGTTCTTCAATAAATTTTAACAGGCTATTCGCTGACTTCGCAGTCATTTTTTCAGCCTGATTAATGATGATTATTTTTTTATCTGATTCCATACCTCGTTTAACAAAGGCCTGGCGTAAATCTTTAATTTGTTGTGTTTTTATCGAGGCACCATCTGGTTCAACAAAGTGAACATCTGGATGATTACTTTCTTCAATCCGTCGACAGTTTACACACTTATTACATACCCTATTTTCAGGTGAAGCTTGCATACAAAATTGTGCTTTTGTTAACCAAGAAGCAACTTCGCGTTTCCCAATTCCTCGTGCTCCTTCAAATATGTAAGCATGACCCAGTCGATTTTCAGTGATACTTTGGGTAAGTATACGCATCACAACAGGTTGTCTTTTTAGATATTCAGCTTGCATGTTCACGTATACCTTCTCCTTTTATTGAAAATCATCTTCTCTTATTATACAACTTAAACGGCTCTTTAGCACTCATTAGATAGCTAGACTATTATATTTAGTTACCAAAATTGTCTTTTTTTCTAAGAATCTCTTCATTAGAGTAGCTTTTGCTTGCGTATAAATACTTTTAAAAAACAAAAAAGTCGTGAAATATAATCTATTTCACGACTTTTTATTATGAGCTGCTATTATTTAACACCCTTCATTAACTTAAGTAATTGCGGTGTAACCATAAACATAATTAAACCAACAATAACAGCAATTATTCCGAGTGTACCGAAATATTGAACTTCAATGTCCGGTGTAAATATTTGACCAATTTGAGCATTAATACCTTGTGCCATAGCATTAGATAAGAACCACACACCCATTGTTTGTGCAGCAAATGCTCGTGGTGCTAATTGTGTTGTAACACCTAAACCAACTGGTGATAAACATAATTCTCCGACTGTTACCAGAAGGAAACTTAAAATAAGCCAGATTGGACTTGCAGTGTGTTCTGCTGTGCCACCAATAAGACCGGGAATCATCATGATTAAAAATGAAGATCCAGCAAACAGTAGCCCTAGAGAGAACTTACGTGGTGTAGACGGTTGACGCTTACCTAATTTTGTCCATATCAGAGCAAAAACAGGCGATAAGAAGATAATAAAGAGCGGGTTAAACGACTGATAAAACGCTGGTGAAATTTCAAAATTAAACAACGTTTGTGAAACACGTTTATTTGCAAACACAGCGAGTACGCTTGAACCTTGTTCTTGAATCATCCAAAACATTACAGAAGTTAGGAATAATGGAATATAAGCCAATAAACGCGATCGCTCTTCTGTGTTTGTTTTTTTGCTTCGCAACATCACTACAAAGTAAAGAATTGGTAACAAAATCGCTACAAAACTAATGAAATTGATAACATTTCCAACGATTAGTGTTCCTGTTAGATAACCAACCAATGCGATGATTAATAAACCACCTAAAATCGATCCGAAGAGTAATGTAACTTTACCACGCTCTTCTTTTGCAATTGGATTTGGTACGTTTTTCCCTGCATCACCTAAAAATTTATTTTGAGTGATTACAAAGAAAATTAAACCTAGAGCCATACCAACAGCAGCTATTAAGAAACCAACATGGAAACTTATTTTCATTAATGAACCTGTAACATACGGCGCAAGGAAACCACCAAGGTTAATTCCCATGTAGAAAATACTGAAACCACCTGCGCGTCTCGCATCTTCGGGTGAATATAAATCCCCAATCATCGAGGACACGTTAGGTTTTAACAACCCTGTACCAATAGCTAGAAACACCATTGAACTGAATAATCCCGTAACACCTGCATTAGGTAATGATAGTACAACATGTCCTACCATGATAAGAATACCACCATAGAAAACAGCTTTTCTTGTACCAAATACGCGATCGGCTAACCAACCACCTAAAACACCCGTCATATAGATTAACGAACCGTAAATTGACATCAGCGCAATTGACAACGATTCATCAAGACCTAATCCACCTTTAGAAATTGAATAGTACATATAGTAGATTAAAATCGCACGCATACCGTAGTATGAAAAACGTTCCCATAGTTCGGTAAAGAAGAGCGTAGACAACCCTTTAGGGTGTCCGAAAAATCCTGTATCTGTGTTTTTCTGGTCTACTGACATTTTTTTAAACATTCCTCTCGTAATTAACAAAGATATTTGTTAGTGCTTGTTAGAGGTTTTTTTCTGTCCTAGATTAGAAGCGATAAAAATGATCTACTGGTAAGATGAACACTGTTGCGCCACCCACTTGTACTTCAACTGGATAAGGTACATAAGTGTCGACGGTTACGCTTAGTGATGCCACAGGAGAAATAGCTTGTTCTCTTGCTTTACAATTTTCTTTGATTATTTCTAAGACGTCGTCCACTTTTTCATCTTCTGTACCAATAATAAATGTTGTGTTTCCGGCTTTCAAGAAGCCCCCTGTTGTCGCCAACTTAGTAGTACGAAATTTAGCTTTCATTAACTTAGTTTGCAGTTTTCCACTATCTTGGTCCTGTACAATTGCTAAAATTAATTTCATTTTAAATTCCTCCTTTTAAAGTTCTGAATATGTCGGGAAAGCGCTGTTTTAGCGTCTGAATAATTGCCTCTGTTACTTCTTCAACTGCTTGATTTGCATTAATCACAACGATTCGTTCTGGAAAACGTTCAATCACTTGACGATATCCTTCAACAACAGTTTCATGGAACTCTTTTTTCTCAAGATCCAATCGATTAATTTCACGATCTTTATTTGCATAAATACGTTCAAACCCAACCTCAATAGGCACATCGAGATAAAAAGTTACTTGTGGCATCAAATCAGCTATCGCAAACTGATTCATTTCCCAAACATTATCAACACCAATATTTCTACCATACCCTTGATAAGCAAGCGAACTATCTACAAAACGATCGCAAACAACTACTTTACCATCAGTTAAGGCCGGCATCACTTTCTCCACTAGATGCTGACGTCTTGACGCTGCATATAACAACGCTTCAGTTCGCGCATCCATCATCGTGTGTGAGACATCCAATATGACATCACGAATTTTTTCAGCAATCGCTATACCTCCTGGCTCACGCGTTAGAACTATCGATTTTTCAACCTCTTTTTCTAAGCGTTCGACTAACAATTTGGCAACGGTTGTTTTTCCAGATCCCTCTGGTCCCTCTAGTGTCATGAAAAAACCTTTTGTCATAATGATTACCCCATTCAATAATTATTTCTGTGAAAATCGGATGATCATCGCTTCTTATAACATCTAAAAACCTCATTTTAAATATTATATTAACCCATTATATCGCAAATCAGCATAGATTTCACATTTTTTTATAGCAAATACTACTATTTTTTATTTAGATATACACAAAACAGCTATATGGAAACTAGTACAGTCTCATGAGAACGCTTTATATGATGCCTAGAGATTCCTTAATATTGAAAACGTCTCATATACTTGGGACTACTTGCAAGGTTTTGATAACGCACTTCTCGCAATACAAAATAGTACATCGCTTTCGTGCGTTGTTCATTAAAAGCAACAGCATTATTCGTATCGTCACTTAATTGATATAAATGTTCCGCTAACTTCCAATTGTCATGTGTTTGCTTAGAAAGTTGTAATAATTTTTCATCGTACTCTTTGTGTAGCTTACGTTTTTTATTCTTAGCCATTTTTATGACTCCTTTAATTGTTTATAATTCACGGCGACCTTCCATTGCTTTTGAAAGTGTCACTTCATCAGCGTACTCCAAATCTCCACCCATAGGTAGACCATGAGCAATCCTTGTCACTGAAATACCTGAAGGCTTAATCAATCGTGAAATATACATTGACGTTGCTTCACCTTCAACATTTGGATTCGTTGCTAAAATAACCTCTTTGACCTCATCGTTTTGCAATCTTTTAAGTAATTGAGGGACATTTATATCCTCGGGTCCAATACCATCCATCGGGCTGATTGTACCGTGCAACACGTGATATAATCCACCAAAATCGCGCATTTTTTCCATTGCAATAACATCCTGCGGTGTTTCAACAACACAAATTAAACTGCGGTCACGTGTTTTATCTTCACAAATATAACATGGATCGGTATCTGTGATATGTCCACATACTGAACAAAAACCAAGGTCACGCTTTGCTTTAATAAGCGCTTGCGCAAAATCTAGCACGTCATCTTCTTTCATATCAAGTACAAAAAAAGCAAGACGTGACGCTGTTTTAGGACCGATTCCTGGTAATTTAGAAAAACTATCCATCAATTTCGTAATTGGTTCTGGGTAATGCATGCCTGTCAGTCCTTTATAATTGAATTATTATTAAAAAAGACACCTTTCGTCAATTCTAACAAAAGGTGTGTTTGTATTGATTTTTAAACGGTTACATCAATCCTGGGATATTCATACCACTTGTATATTTGCCCATTGTTTCAGCTGTTTGTGTTTCTACTTTTTTAAGCGCTTCGTTTGTAGCTGTTAAGATAAGATCTTGTAACATTTCGATATCTTCTGGATCAACAACGTCTTCATCTAAAACAACGCTTTGTACCATTTTATTTCCAGCAACAGTTACTTTAACAACACCGCCGCCTGCTGTTCCTTCAAAAAGTGTTACTTCTAACTCCTCTTGTGCTTTAGCCATTTCTTTTTGCATTTTTTGCATTTTCTTCATCATACCTTGCATATTTCCCATTCCACGCATAATTAGCGCCTCCTTATTAATCTTCTTTTATTTCAACAAGTTCTTCTCCAAACAATGCCACTGCTTGTGCCACTGCGGGACTAACATTGGTTGTTACTGGTGTCTCCATACTGTCAATTGCATCTGTTGTTTCTGATGTATTCGTTGAATCGGTTGAGTCTGTTGATTTTCTTTTCGCTATAAAATTAGAGCGAATTGATTCCCACGCTTCCTCTGGCACACCAAAAATGTTAAGTTGTTGTTGAGTTAGTCGTAGCACATGGGCTTTAACATCCTCTACAAATGTCGCATTTCCCATTGCCATTTGACAATGAATGTCGTATTTAAATTTGATAACAAACGACTGATCAGATGCTGCAACTGGTTCTGCTTCAGC
>NZ_JAFYUW010000155.1:0-5816 GCF_017549435.1 Brochothrix sp. | reverse complement strand
CTAACGTCTGATCTTATAAATAATTGAAGTAAGCGCTAAATAAATAATTGCAATTACAATAAACTCTCCCACAAAAAATAATATTCGTTGGGGATTTTGTGTTGGAATTGTGAAGAGCATTTCGCCAGAAATTGTGACGGTGATATATATAAGAGCTACTAACCAAAAAAATTTCATCAATTCATCCCTTATCTTTGTAGACTAGATATCAATATAGCCATTATTTTTTTTCTTGTCTCGCTTATCTATTTGTTTGGCGATCACGCCACCGATATCTGTAAAATTAAGTGCAAAGGCGACAGAGGCTCCAACAGCGAATGCTAATTTAGGTGCTCCCCATGCAGTCAATCTACTTTTCACAGTACGACTAAAGACTCTGGCAGCCTCTTTTTTACCTTTACTGCGAATATATCTAGCAATTGCTCCAACACCACCACCTATTGCAAGGCCGATAGCAGTGTTAATAACAGCACCTGCAAACTTATTGCTCATTAAACGAAACGCTTGAACTTTTTTATCACCAGTGATGAAATTAGCTGTTTTATCTAACATAGAAAGGTGAGTTTCTTCTAAATCCTTTAAATCTTCATCAATTTTAGCTTGTGACGCTTGGAGATTCTCATATGTTTCAGAATTTTCATCGAAAAATCCTTCTAAGTTATCTTTATATACTTCTTCAAGTTCTGTGTCATTTACTCCCATAATCTGAAGTTGCTCATTCACAATTGAATCGAATAGTTCTTTTTCTTCTGTAGTCATTTCGTTGATAGAGGGGATTTCTGCTACGGCATCTTCTAAATCAAAATCATTTTCCAAGGCCTCATCGTTAATTTCTAAATCTGAATTTTCGACCAATTCAGATGCGATTTTTTCTGACTCTTCATCAGAAAGCAAAATGGAATTGACAGAATTGACACTTTCGTCTGCTTCAACCACATTTGATAAAGCGGGTACCCCAACAGATAAAAATAGTGACAATGATAGTGCGCCAATAATGCTAGTAGTTAATTTTTTCATGATTCCCTCCTATTTGATAATTTAATAGTTTAATAATACTATCTGAAAACTGCCTTTTCCAAATGAATTTTAATATATAAATCATGTGTAAACTCAAAAAAAAAATTAAATAGCTTGCAACTTTTTTATAGCTACCTCAGTAACTTTATTTAAGTGTATTGTAAAATAGATTTTTCTCTGTTTTACTGGTTAATTCGACATCAAAAAGATTGCAGCATTTGATTTACAATCCAATAAGCTTCATACTTTCTCTCTTTAGATGTCAGAATAAAGCGCAACAAAGTAGTCGATATTCTTGTTTTAACAGGAAAATAACCACATTATAATTAAATTCTTTACATCTCAGCTAGGAATGCGCTTCTTTCTATATTAAATACCTCTACATCCATTATTTTTTCTTGTCTCACTTGTCTGTTTGTTTGGCAATCATCCCAACAACATTTGATAAAGTGGGCGCCCCAATAACGCTAGTAGTTTATTTTTTTCAAAATTTTCCACCTTAAATCTATCCGCAATAATCATGTGTTGCACTTAATATTTACATCTGTTCTTTTTCTCAATTTACCTATCTTTCATTTATGGTAAACTATTTAAGAGACTTTGATTACATATATATGGAGGAATTTACTTGATTCTTAAAAACGCACTAAATTTTTCACATGCTTTATTGCAACAAAAAGTTCAACCTGGCAACGCCGTCATTGATGCGACAATTGGTAATGGTCATGATACCCTTTTTCTCGCAAATCTTGTTGGTCGTAAAGGCCATATAATCGGCTGTGATATTCAAGCGGACGCTGTGAACCATACGAAACAACGTTTGATTGATGCTAATATCACTCTAGCCTCACTTACACTCACTGATAAAGGGCACCATCATATCACTGATCTTGTGCCTTCTGCATTACATCACAAACTAACGGCTGCTATTTTCAACCTTGGATACCTGCCAGGTGGTGATAAGGAAATTACAACAACGAGCGAGACAACACTTGCTGCTATAGAACAGCTTTTAAAAATAATGCCTACTGGTGGTTTAATCGTGTTAACTGTTTACGATGGTCATAATGAGGGTAAAGTCGAAAGACGGGACTTGTATGCGTTTACAAATCAATTACCTCAGGATAAATACGCTGTTTTAAACTATCAATTTACCAATCAAAAAAACAACCCACCAATGGTGATCGCGATAGAAATAAAATAGTTTATTGCTTACCTGTTGCTAAATTTCTACTTTGTCCTTGTCTACTTTTGTGTCACTTTATTTCACATCGGATAAGTTATTTCGCTTTAATGTGTATATGTGTCTATATTCCGACATACGCTTGTAACCCCTTTCCTATATGTGGAATAAGTATTAAACTGTACTAGTACAGAAAATTAACTTAAGGGAGAGATATTGATGAAAATGAAAGCAGCGATCGTTAATAAAGACCACTCAGTTGATGTAAAAGAAATGGAAATCCGTGCAATCCAAGCAGGAGAAGCACTTGTAGAAGTAAGCCACTGTGGTGTTTGTCATACTGACTTACATGTAAAAGATGGTGACTTTGGTGAAGTACCAGGACGTGTACTAGGACACGAAGGTATCGGAACTGTAATTGAAGTAGCAGATGGCGTAACAAGCTTAAAAATCGGCGACCGTGTTAGTATCGCTTGGTTCTTTGAAGGCTGTGGCGTATGTGACTACTGTGTAAGTGGTAAAGAGACATATTGTCGTAGCGTTAAAAATGCTGGTTATAGCGTGGATGGTGCTATGGCTGAAAAATGTATCGTTACAGCTGATTACGCTGTAAAAGTACCAGAAGGCTTAGATTCTGCTGCTGCAAGTAGTATTACGTGTGCTGGTGTTACAACATACAAAGCTGTTAAAGTTTCTGATGTTAAACCAGGACAATGGCTTGCAATTTACGGTGTTGGTGGCTTAGGTAACTTAGCTTTACAATATGCTAAAGAAGTATTTAACGCTAAAGTTGTTGCTATCGATATCAGTGATGAAAAATTAGCATTAGCTACTGAACTTGGCGCTGATATGGTTATCAACGTTAAAAATGAAGATCCTGAAAAAGTAATCCAAGAAAAATTAGGCGGCGCTCATGCAGCAGTTATTACAGCTGTTTCTAAAGGTGCTTTCAATCAAGCAGTTAACTCAGTAAGAGCTGCTGGTAGAGTTGTAGCAGTTGGTTTACCTTCTGATTCAATGGATCTAAACATTCCAAAACTTGTATTAGATGGTATTGAAGTTGTGGGCTCACTTGTAGGTACTCGTGAAGATTTACGTGAAGCTTTCCAATTTGCTGCTGAAGGTAAAGTTGTACCAATCGTACACAACCGTCCAATTGAAGATGTTAATGATATTATGCAAGAGATGATTGATGGTACAATCAATGGCCGTATGGTTATTGACATGTCACTTTAATTATAAAATAGCTTAATCCAGCCCCCCTGGGTTAAACATAAAAAAAGAGCCTTATGGGCTCTTTTTTGTTTTTGTTATTCTTTAAATTAATTTGTCCAGCTCTTTTTTAGAGTATAATTTTGTATCGGTTATAGTGTAACCAATAAAGTCCTCAAACAACGGATCTGCGAAATGAATGGTTACACCTTTTTCAGCAAAATCAAATGTAGCTTCAGGTTTATCAAAGCCCCAATAATAACCGTTATCTGTCGCTTCATATCGCTTCGTTTCTGGCATTTGTTTCAATTTACGATAGACAAGGTCAAAAACCTCAATACCGACGATACGACCGTTCTCAGCATAATCAAATACAATTGATTCTGTGGCATCCGATTCTTCTGTTGTTACTACTGGAATCGGTACTTGATTCGATAATAAATAGAGATACCCCGCTTCTGCAACTTCGTCCATTAATAAAATTCTTGTTTCCATTTAGAAACCCCCTAATATTTTAACTCGCATCACTAAAACCTAAAAATAGAAAAAGAAGCATGTTGACATTGAGGCCAAAATGCTTCTTTCTCATTTATGGTTTATCGACCGCATAAAATTTTTTATTATTTACTTTCAGGTTTAAAATTGATTTCTGCACCCTCTGTTTGAAAATCATATTTCTTTTCAACAAATACTTGATGCCAAATCATAAAGATGAGTACTGTCCAGATTTTACGGCTGTTGTCGCGTTTATCTGCACAATGATCTTCCATCATTTGTAAGACATACTGCTTATTGATTAAATGTTCTGTAGGGCTTTCTTTAATAATTGCAGTTGCCCATTCTTTCATTTCATCTTTTAACCACAAACGAATCGGAACAGGAAAACCAAGTTTTTTACGATTTAAAACATGCTCAGGAATAAATGACTCTGATGCTTTTCGTAAAATTGATTTCGTAGTACCGTTGGCAATAGTCATTGATGAAGGAATACGCTTCGCAACATCATACACATTCACATCCAAGAACGGCACGCGTACTTCTAATGAATTGGCCATCGACATACGATCATTGTTTAGCAATAAATCGCCACGTAACCAAGTATGCATATCAACATATTGCATACGTTGGATTGGGTCTAAATGTTCTGATGCTTTGTAAAGCGGCGCTGTGATAGTTGTATAAGGTGCATCCTCACGGTATTTTGGCAATAATATTTTTTTCTCTTTTTCATTAAAGATAAAGGCGTTTCCAACAAAACGTTCTTCTAATGGTGTTGTTCCACGCATCAAGAAACTTTTACCTTTCATACCTTCTGGCATGATATTAGAAACAGCACGCAGTAACTTATGACCGACTTTTGGAATTTTATCAAACATCGCTAATGAGTTCGGTTCATTATAAATAGTGTAACCTGCAAACAATTCATCTGCCCCTTCACCTGATAACGCAACTTTTACTTTACGACGCGCTTCACGTGACACGAAGTAAAGCGGGATTGCTGCTGGATCAGCTAACGGCTCGTCAAAATACCACACAATTTTTGGAAGTTCTTCCATAAATTCTTCTGGAGTAATGACATAACTTGTATTATTAACACCTAATTTTTCAGCTGTTTCTTGTGCAACATCAATCTCACTGTAGCCTTCACGTGAAAATCCAACTGAAAAAGTTTCGATGTTTTTGTTAAACTCTTTCGCAAGAGCTACAACAATTGTCGAATCAATTCCACCTGATAAAAACGAACCAACAGGTACATCACTACGCATATGCATTTTAACAGAATCCATTAAAGCTTCACGTAGTTCTTTCACGTATTCAGTTTCCGCTTTTTGTACAGGTTCAAAAGTTGGTTTCCAATAAGCTGTTATTTCTACTGGTTGTCCAATTTTTTTCACCATGTAATGCCCTGGCTCTAATGAATGAATTTCTTTAATAATTGAAGCCGGTTCTGGCACAAATTGATACGTCATATAATGTTGTAGACTTTCATCGTCAATTGCTTGTTTGTTCATTGCTAACAATAAACTTTTCTTCTCAGAACCCACATATAATTTATCATCAACCTCAACATAATTAACGGGTTTAATTCCGATTTGATCACGGGCAATAAAAGCTGTTTTTTCTTCGCGATCCCAAATTACGAAACCAAACATTCCGCGCAAACGTTTAACGGATTCTTCCTTATACTCCGAATTCATCGCAATACTAACTTCTGTATCACTCTCAGTTTTAAAAGTAGGTCCTTTTGCGATTAATTCTTCGCGCAAAGCAACATGATTATATACTTCACCATTAAAAATAATCCAATAACGACCATCATCATAAGCTAAAGGTTGATGCCCATTTTCAACATCAACAATACTTAGGCGACGAAATCCCATTGAAATATGATCTTCATAAAAAT
>NZ_JAFYUW010000154.1:0-16610 GCF_017549435.1 Brochothrix sp. | reverse complement strand
TTCCGTCCCATACTGTTCTCGTAAGCGGATAAATCCGCTACGATAACAGCAGTCTTAACGTTTTCTTAACACGGGGGGCTATTTTCTTAACACTATCTTTCGTTTTTCAGCGTTAAACTAAATTTATCTTAAACAAGGGAGTTGCAATGATGACTGCTATTATTTTAATTGCTGGCATACTAGGATTATGCCTCTTCATTTATTTACTAATTATATTGTTTTGGGGGGATAAAGCATGATGACCATCGTGATGAGTTATTTATTATTTTTTATTGTGTTGCTTGCGCTTGGTATTCCGCTTGGTTTTTATACCTATCGTGTGATGACAGGTCAAAAAGTTTTTATGACACGAATAATAGCACCAGTCGAGGGGTGGATTTATCGGTTTATCGGTAAACCAGCCAAACAGGAGATGACTGCTAAAAAATATATTGGCTCAATTGTTGCTTTTAGTTTGTTTAGTTTTTTAGCTATTTTTTTACTGATGTTGTTTCAAGGTGTTTTACCATTAAATCCAGCGGGTCTAAAAGGGACTTCGATTGGGTTAGCGTTTAACACAGCGATTAGCTTTGTAACAAATACAAACTGGCAGGCTTATTCAGGAGAAACAACCTTATCGCCACTGACACAAAGTTTAGCACTCACCGTGCAAAACTTCGCTTCAGCTGCCGTCGGAATTGCCGTGCTTTTTATTTTATTACGTGGTTTTGTAGCAGAGGGAAAACGTAAACTTGGTAATTTTTGGCAAGATATCACACGAATCACACTCTATCTTTTGATTCCTGTCTCATTTGTGATTGCCATCTTTTTAATGTCACAGGGTGTAGTGCAAACTTTCCAAGCAACAACGACCGTTACAGAACTTGAATCAGGTCTAAAAGCAGTTATTCCGTTAGGTTTAGCTGCGAGTCAAATTGCGATTAAACAATTGGGTACAAACGGGGGAGGCTATTTTGGAGCTAACTCAGCGATGCCTTTTGAAAACCCAACGGTATTCAGTAATTTTGTAGAAAACATCGCGATACTGTTGATTCCAGTTGCTTTGATTATGGCATTTGGTTTATTCGTTAAAAATCGTAAACAAGGTCGCACGATCTTTATCGTATCGTTTGTATTGCTTATTTTAGCGCTTATCGGTGTTACTCTCAGTGAACACCTGAATGGACCTGTTTTTGATGCTGTCGCACACAGTGGCAGTATGGAGGGGAAAGAAGCACGATTCGGTATTGGTTGGTCGAGCTTGTGGGCAGTGAGTACCACAGCAGCATCAAACGGTTCCATTAACGCCATGCTAGATAGCTTCACACCTTTGGGTGGTTTGATTCCGATGTTCTTAATGCAACTTGGTGAAATTGTCTTTGGTGGAGCCGGCAGCGGTTTATATGGCATGATTGCTTTCGTATTACTTACCGTTTTTATTGCAGGATTACTAGTGGGTCGTACACCAGAGTATCTTGGTAAAAAAATTGAACCTGCAAATATGAAAATGGTTTGTTTGGTCATATTGACACCACCATTATTAGTCTTGATAGGATCAATGAGTTATGTGTTGATGTCTCAACCCATGCTAGGTTTGGTGAACACAGGTCCTCATGCTTTTTCAGAGGTTCTATATGCTTTTAGCTCATTAGCGAACAATAACGGGAGTGCGTTTGCTGGTTTAGCAGCGGATACGCCTTTTATGAATAGTGTCGGTGGCATCATTATGTTGTTGGTACGCTTTATTCCAATGTTTGCGATTGTTGTACTGGCACAT
Organism: Brochothrix sp.; assembly: GCF_017549435.1. Taxonomy (NCBI): domain Bacteria; kingdom Bacillati; phylum Bacillota; class Bacilli; order Caryophanales; family Listeriaceae; genus Brochothrix; species Brochothrix sp. Next base: position 14,854 of record NZ_JAFYUW010000154.1, on the reverse strand, counting down.
CAATTAGGCCAAAAAAAATGTGTTGCAAGTACAGATGGAACATTATCAACAACCGATGGTACCTTCACTGGGATGTTACTGGGTGTTATTTTATTAATTGGTGCACTCAGCTTTTTACCCGCATTGGCTTTAGGACCATTAGCGGATTACTTTATGAGATAGGAGCAATCACAAATGACTGAATCTAAACAAGGCATCTTTAAAGATGCATTCAAACAATCATTTTATAAATTATCACCCCGTTTACAAGTGAAAAATCCCGTGATGTTCGTGGTTTATTTGGGAGCTTTGGTCACTAGTGGGTTATATGTTTTAGCTTTTTTCGGTATCCAAGACAGTTCGCCCGCTTTTACGCTTAGTATCGCTGTGATTTTATGGCTAACCCTCTTGTTTGGTAACTTTGCGGAGGCAATGGCGGAAGGGCGTGGCCGTGCGCAAGCAGAGAGTTTAAAAAGTGCCCGACAAGAAGTAATCGCTAAAAAAATGACAGATATTACCAATAAAGCGCAACTCGTCGATATCTCATCAGCACTTTTGAAACGTGGCGATATGGTATACGTTGTGGCAGGTGAACAAATTCCGATGGACGGTGATGTGATTGAAGGGGCAGCATCAGTTGATGAAAGTGCCATTACAGGTGAATCAGCCCCAGTCATTCGTGAATCGGGTGGCGATCGTAGCGCTGTTACAGGTGGTACAACGGTTGTATCGGATTACTTAGTCATTCGCGTTACAGCTGAGGAAGGTGAAAGCTTTTTAGATAAAATGATTGCGATGGTAGAAGGGTCTGCCCGTAAGAAAACACCTAATGAAATTTCACTTCAAATACTATTAGTGACCTTAACGCTGATCTTTTTAGTGGTATGTGCTTCTTTGTTACCGTTCACCCAGTTTGCGACAGTTGCATCTGGCAAAGGTGACGCTTTATCACTCACCGTGATTGTGGCATTGCTCGTTTGTTTGGCGCCTACTACCATTGGTGCACTGTTATCTTCAATTGGAATTGCCGGTATGAGTCGTTTAAATCAAGCAAATGTGATGGCGATGAGCGGTCGTGCGATTGAAGCTGCTGGAGACGTTGATATTTTAATGCTGGATAAAACAGGGACTATCACATTGGGAAATCGCCAAGCAAGTGAATTTTTACCTGTTCCTGGTGTCACTGAAGAAGAACTAGCTGATGCGGCTCAACTTTCTTCATTAGCAGATGAAACGCCAGAAGGTCGTAGTATAGTTGTATTAGCAAAAGAACGGTTTGCGATACGTGGCCGTGATTTATCGGATAATCAAGCTGTTTTTATTGATTTTTCGGCTAAAACACGTATGAGTGGAATAGATTATCAAGGGGATGAAATTCGTAAAGGTGCCGCTGATACAGTAAAACAATTTGTGAGTGCCGCAGGTTATGATTATCCTGTAGCATGTGAAACGATTGTTAATCAGATTGCAAACTTAGGGGGAACACCACTTGTTGTTGTTAAAAACAAACGCGTTCTCGGTGTTGTTTATTTAAAAGATATTGTAAAAAAAGGTGTAAAAGAACGTTTTAATGATATGCGTACAATGGGCATTAAAACCATTATGATTACGGGGGATAATCCGATGACTGCTGCGGCTATTGCTGCTGAAGCAGGAGTAGATGACTTTTTAGCAGAAGCGACACCCGAAGCAAAACTGGAACTGATTCGCGAATATCAACAAAAAGGTCATTTGGTAGCGATGACTGGTGATGGTACGAACGATGCACCAGCATTAGCGCAAGCTGATGTAGCAGTCGCAATGAATACCGGAACACAGGCAGCAAAAGAAGCCGGCAACATGATTGATCTTGATTCAAGTCCAACAAAATTGATTGAAATCGTTCGTATCGGAAAACAATTGTTGATGACACGTGGGGCATTAACTACGTTTAGTATCGCCAACGATGTTGCAAAATATTTTGCGATTATTCCGGTGTTATTCTATAGTATTTATCCACAATTGAACGCATTGAATATCATGCATCTCAGCTCACCAACAAGCGCGATTTTAGCAGCAATTATTTACAATGCTTTGATTATTATTGCGTTAATTCCGTTGTCTTTAAAAGGTGTGAAATATAAAGAATTACCCGCTAGTAAGTTGTTACAACACAATTTATTTGTATACGGTTTAGGTGGTTTGATTACGCCATTTATTGCAATCAAAGTGATTGATCTTATTATTACAGCCTGCGGTTGGGCATAGGAGGAGAGAGAAGAATGAAAATAATCAAAGAGATTATGATGCCAGGTTTGAAAATGCTCCTTGTCTGGACGGTAATTTGTGGCGTGATGTATACTTTATTATTGACGGGTATTGGTCAACTTTTTTTTCCGAGCCAAGCTAATGGTAGTCTCGTCAGTGCTAAAAGTGAAACAGGTGAAAAAGTCGTGGGTTCAACACTTATTGGTCAAGCTTTCACAGCTAATTACTATTTATGGGGTCGTCCTGATACAGGCGAAGCAGCAAGCCAACTGGCTCCAAATAGTGCAAAAGAAAAAGCACGTGTTGCCGAACGTGTAGCAAAAATCAAAGCAGCTGACCCAGCTAATAAAGCAGCAATTCCAATGGAATTAGTCACAGCTTCTGCTAGTGGGGTTGACCCTGATATTTCAACAGCGACGGCTGCTTATCAAGTCAAACGAATTGCCGAAGCACGCCATTTATCTGTTGCTAAAGTTGAGAAAATAATTCAAAACAATACAAGTGGCGTTAAATTTGATAAAATGGGAACAAAGCTTGTACATGTTCTGCCAGTCAATCTCGCACTTGATCAATTGGCACCCATGAAATAAAGGAGTGAAGGACATGATTGAAGACGAACGTCCAAATCCAGATGCAATACTTAAACAAGTCACACAACAGAACCGCCAAAAGACCGGAAAACTCCGTGTCTTTTTTGGCTATGCTGCAGGAGTGGGTAAAACATATGCAATGTTACGTGATGCGCATGAACAGCTGTTACAAGGGAAAAAGATTATGGCAGGTTATATTGAACCGCATGTTCGCCCTGAAACGCTTGCTCTTCTAGAAGGAATTCCAACAATACCAGTGAAACAAATGTCGTACAAAAAGATGACGTTAAGTGAATTTGATTTGGATGAGGCATTACGATTAAAGCCAGATATTGTACTCGTAGACGAGTTGGCACATACAAATGTTATTGGCTCACGCAATAAAAAACGTTACCAAGATATTGATGAATTATTACATGCGGGTATTGATGTCTACACGACTGTCAATGTACAGCATATCGAAAGTCTGAATGATGTTGTTGAAAGCATCACACACGTACAAGTTGTTGAAACAGTGCCCGATACATTTTTAGACCAAGCCTATCTAAGATTAATTGATATTGAACCGGAAGAATTATTAGAACGTTTACGAGCTGGGAAGATTTATCGCCCCCTTCAAGCTAAGAAAGCGATGCAACATTTTTTCGCCCTCGAGAATCTGAAACTTTTGCGAGAAATTGCTGTGCGCCGTGCTGCTGATCACATCGGAATGACGAATCCAATTGAGGAAGTTTCTGTCCGAGTAAAATTACTCACTTATTTAGACGAGGAACATATTCAAGGGACCGAAAAATGCTTGCGTTGGACCGCGCGATTAGCTGCGGCTTTTCGCTCAGAATGGACGTTATTAGTCATTGAAAACGAAGAGGATGAACACGATGATTTGATGAGAGAGCAACGCTTCAAAGTTATGAAGCTCGCTCAAAGTCTAGGTGCGGATATTGTGACATTAAGCGGTCATGATACCCTTGATACGCTCACTCATTATGCTAAAATGACGGGTGTAACAGATATTATAATCGCCAAACAACGGAATCATTCACACGTCCACCGTTTATTTAAACAAGAGCTTGAGGATGATTTAATTCAACGATTACCACAGGTGGATTTGCATATTATACCGTACCATGACAAAAGGGAAGGGCAAAAAAGAAACCGTCTCAACCATATAAATTTTATACAACGCCATTTTTCAGCGGCTGACTTTATAAAGATGCTCTTTTATATCTTAGTTGCAACGTTACTATCAAAAATTGTTTTATTAATGCATAGTGGCGATCAAAACGTTATTATTGTGTATTTGTTTTTTATTCTTATTATCTCCCGTGTCACACATGGTTATTTTTATGGTGCACTCGCTTCCGTTATTTCCGTTTTATTGTTCAACTGGTTATTTGTTGATCCACTCTACTCTTTAACAGTTTATAAGCCAGGCTATCCTGTGACTATGGTAATCATGTTATTAGTCGCACTGTTTACGAGTAACATGATGATCCGAGTGAAGAGTCAAGCGAAAGAAGCCGTGCGTAAGGAACATCGTATGACAATCCTTTATGAATTGAATCAGCAGTTACTCGCGAGCCAAAGTTTAGCAGGAATGATGGCCATTGCTAATACGAAGGTGATGGAAACGATGGGACGCAGTGTAATTTTCTATAGCGGCCTACCTGAAGGGAAAAGTGATCGGAAACTGTCGGTCTATCGTGGTGATCCAACAGCTGCAGCTTTAACAACACCAGAAGAAGAAGCGGTCGCTCACTGGGTTTATCTTAACCAAAAATTTGCTGGATCAGGCACGGATACTTTGAATGGTGCCGCGGGGTATTATTTCCCAGTTGTGTCGCAGGGGCGTAGCTTAGCCGTTATTGGTCTCCGGGTTAATCCGGAACGGCCTTTGCACCGTGAAAATTTGAACTTTTTGAAACTGCTAACCTCACAATTATCATTAGCCTTAGAACGGCATCGTTTAATGATTGAACAGCAACAAACAGTGATTGAAAATGAAAAAGAAAAAATGCGTGGTAATCTTCTGCGCGCGATATCACACGATTTACGAACACCACTCACAGGCATCTTAGGCGCCAGTTCTGCCATTATTGAAAATCATGAAAAGTTTTCAGCAGAACTAACCTTGAATTTAGTAAAAGATATCAAGGAAGATTCGGAATGGTTGATTCGGATGGTTGAGAATTTATTATCCGTGACGCGCATTGATGAAGGCACAATGAAAGTTAAAAAAACACCGGAAGCCATCGAAGAAATAGTGGGTGCAGCCGTGCGACGTATTCGTAAACGATTCAAAGAAACTGATTTAACGGTGCGTGTTCCTGAGGAATTATTATTGGTACCAATGGATGGGACTTTAATTGAACAAGTGTTAATCAATCTTATTGAAAATGCCATTAAGCATGCGGAAAGTACAGCGATTTCAGTGATTGTTAAACAACGTAAGCAACGCGTGATCTTTGAAGTGAGCGATAATGGCAAAGGATTGCCAACACAAAGATTAGAAACGCTGTTTCGCCCTTTTAATAATGAACAACATTCAGAAATCCCCGTTGATGCAACACGAGGAATGGGGATTGGTTTATCAATTTGTCAAACAATTGTTGCTGCGCATGGTGGTACGATTGAAGCGTGTAATAAAACACAAGGTGGTGCAGTTTTCCGCTTTACGTTGCCAATAAAGGAAGGTGATTAAATGGATACAACAATACTTGTAATTGAAGACGATAGTGCCATCTCTAACTTTATGCGTGCCATTCTAGAAGGCAATGAATATACCGTGCATAATGCGGAAACGGGTAAACATGGTATTACGTTATGTGCGACGTTAGCACCTGATATTGTGATACTGGATTTGGGTTTGCCTGATATGGATGGGTTAGATGTGTTAGCGACAATCAGAGGTTGGTCAGAAGTGCCTGTTCTTATCGTTTCTGCTCGCGGAAATGAAATCGAAAAAGTCGCTGCATTGGACGCGGGTGCCGATGATTATATCACAAAGCCCTTTGGGACATCAGAGCTATTAGCCCGTATTAGGGCAGCGCTGAGGCATGCTCAACCGCAAGGCGTCACCGAAAGTAAATATGTCACTGGTGAGCTTGTCATTGACGTTGCCAACTATCAAGTAGCACTTGCTGGAAAAGCGTTACATTTAACACCGATTGAATTTAAAATATTAAAATTACTCGCACAAAATATGGGGAAAGTACTGACACATGATTACATCACTAAAGCCATCTGGGGACAATACACAACTGAGAATCAAGCGTTGCGCGTTAATATGTCTAATATCCGTCGTAAAATTGAGCTTAACCCAGCAGAACCGGTTTACATTGTAACTGAAGTCGGTATTGGTTACCGTATGATATTAATCGGTGAGTAGTTACAGCTTTTAATGAAAAATAAAGGGTTACACCAAAGAAATGATAACACTCCAAAATGAATGTGTTTTATGGCATTGATTGAGTGCATTTCTTTGGTGTTTTTTAAATTCATAGAAAATAAAGTTTTTATAAGCATATAATTTAATAAAACAGTTATAACAGTTTATTAAAATAGTTATTTAAGATTAAAAATATATTGTTTTTTTAGTTAAAAAGTAACTTTTGTATTTTTGACACAAACAAATAAGTTTGATAATATAGGTTTTATAACTAGTTAAACGTGAATAAGAGTTTGGGATGAAGAAGAAAAAGTGGTTAAGAAAAGTTATAATCATTTTAATGCTGGCATTGATTACTGCCCCCGAAGTAGTTTCTGCTGGGAGTTATTCTCAAAGTTTTTCAAGAGGGATATTCAGTACATGTGTTGGTCTGAGTCACAATTTTTATGAATAACAAGTAGTACTAATATAACTAAGTCATATGCTACACAGCAAAGAAGCAGGTTATTAGTGAATTTAAAAGGTATGAAAAAAACAGGTATCTCCACAAGTAAAACACACTATTATGACTCGAATAAAGAGTTGTTATAAGGGGAACAGGTAGCTGGAGTGATGAACGATCTTTATCGATCGTTTGACTGTAACACATGAAGGGAAATCTTCAGTTAAATAAATATTTAATTTTCGAATCATACGCTACTACTTTTTAGAAAAAGAGGAGTTAAAATGATATCTATACAAAATTTCGCGAAAACATATAATAAAAAACACATTATAAAACACTCTAGTTTTAAAATACCACAAAATCAAATTACTTTTTTAATGGGAGAAAATGGTGCCGGAAAAACGACTTTTATAAAATGTGTGACGGGTTTGGAAAAATGTGAAGGTGACGTGACGTTTACACAGGGGAAAGATTGTTTTGTTGTATGGGACGACACCCCTTTTTATCAAAATTTATCTGGGGTAGATAACCTGTTAATACTTGGCGATAGCAAGCTAACAAAAAAAGAAGTGATACATAACTGTCAAAAATACGTGGATAATGCTTTATTAAAGCGCAAAGTTAAACATTATTCATATGGGCAGAAGAAAAAACTTTCTTTGGCATTAGTAGCGCTTCTTAGACCGAAATATTTAATAATGGATGAAATCTCTAATGGTCTAGATTTTCAGTTTAGTAAAGAATTGAAAAAAATAGTATTAGATTTATCTAAAGAGACGACAATTTTACTTACGGGTCATCAGTACGATTTTTATAACGATATAATTGATAATTTGTTGGTGTTTGAAGATAAAAAAATAGTGATGCTGGAGAAGAATTTTAAATCTGAAAAGAAAAAATTGGAGACGATATATGATTCGCTTTATTAAAATGGAACTTAGACATGCCATGAAATCAAAAATAGTTGTGAAGTTTATCATAGTAGCGACTGTACTGTTTTCGATGATTCTGTTGATGAACTTTGCAGCTGTGAATTCGACCCACAGTGATTTTCAAACGCAAGTTAAATTTGCAAAAGAAAACGGCGAAGATATTAACGTCGAACTAAAAAAAGAGTATAAAGTGACTGAACAGAGTTCAAATAGTACCCACATCGAGAACCCGTTGTCGTTTTACAAAGAACTATTAGATAAATCAATTTTTGCCAGTAGCAATGAGTATCGTTTAACGCAAATTTTTGAGTCTTCAATCGTATTGTTTCCAATTGTATTTGGTGTATTAGGTATTTTTAATGCCACATACGATTATCGATTTAAGACGATAAAATTAAAAGCAGTGAATGTCAATCGTAAAACGCTCGCAACAGGTAAACGCCTAACAAGTTGGCTTATTAGTATTGTTATATTAGTGGTAAGTATTTCTTTAGCATGGTTGGTAGGATGGGCAATTAACAGCTATTTACAGCAATTGCATACTTTCAATACGACAGTGTCATTACCGCTAAGAGATATGGGATTGAAGGTAGCATGGACCGTTTTTTTAGCGATATTCTACTGTGAATTAGGCTATACAATCGGGTATATAACTAAAAATAGTTCTATCAGTATTATCGCCATATTTATTGTTAGTTATATAATGCCGATGTTGAATTTTAACTTGGGATATTTTGATATTAACAAAGCGATTTTAGCCATTTCAGCTCAAGTATTTGACTATTATGGCGTGATTCAAAATGAATTTATCATTCACCCTTTTTCATTTTATTCAATAGCTACCCTTGTTTTTTATGCGTTACTTATGGTTATAGTCAATAAAACAATTGCTTCAAACAGAAGTAATTTCGAATAGTTGAAATGAAAAAATATGTATATAGTTATACTTTTAGGTCTATCAATTAGGGTGTTGGTGAATTTTCACTAATGCCTATTTTTCAAATGATAGCGAGAGTAAAAAAATTGTAAAATTGCTACCATAAAAAAGATAGCGTTTCGCTGATTTAAAAAATAGGATTCTAACAGTAAAGTACGTCTTTATTGATAATATAGTGTGTGTTAGATAAAAAAAACCCCCAGAAAATTCTGGGGGGTTAAATTTATTTGTTTTGTGGTGCTTTAATGATATTGAATTTCTTGCCAATTGGTAGAAATACAAATCCGAAGTGAGCGTTTAAAAGAGCAGCAGCACTTCCATAAAAAGCCAGGATTGAAACAATTAGTTCAGCAATTGCTGCAACATTATGGAAAAATTCTGGTAAAAATCCTAATGTAGAAAGTGATAAACCAAGGAATAAAAAGTTAATGAAGAAGAAAATAAAGAATAATACTTTATTTGTTTCTAAGGCACCGATTGTCATAAAGAGCGTAAAAATCAGGTAACCAACAAAGGCAAAACCAATTTGTTTAGGATCATAGCTGACTTGTAGTGCATTACCAAAAACACCACTTTGAATCATCCAACTGAAAGCAGTCGCAATCCAGAAAAGACCATATCCGAAAAAGGCAGTTGCACCAAAAACGTTTTTAACTTTTGCATCGTAAAACGCTGCGATTATTTGACCGATACCACCAAGGATAACTGCCCAAGAAATAACACCGCTGACACTTTCTGTCCAACCTAATTTTTGTGAAGAGGCAACCAAGGTTACAATTGCTAGTCCGAAAAGTCCAATCGCAGTTGGATCAATTCCGCTGTGTTTAACATGTACTTCGTTTTTCATTTTAAATCTCCTATCAGTATATAATAACAACCTTTTAATAGTACCATTTATTCAACCGGAAATATATAGTCATATATTAGTAACTAGTTTTATGTTCAGTAAAAAAAGCGCTAATCATAGTAATGGTTAGGTGTTTTTTATCTTTCATGCTTTTTTATATGTTTGATAGTGTAATACTCCTTACTTATTAGAATGTATACACGTTTCTAATGAAACAATTACAATACAAAAGATATTGAGTACTAATTACAATTAACTTTTTCAAAAATACTGTATAATCATTATATAATTGATGATGGAAGTTTAACTGTTTAAAATTGCCTTTTGATAATGACTTAAAATCATTTTATGTAACTACGGTGCCAAAGGTGTGATTTATAAAAAGTGGGTGACTGATATAAACGCCACATCAAAAGTAACGTTAACTAAGGTGAGTGTTTTATAGAAGTATTTTCTTGGATTTTGTCGATGATGCGACGATTAAGGATGAACTGCCAACAGACGCGTTCAACCAATTGTCAAGGGTATCGTTGACTGTTATACTGAGGAGGAAGTTAAATTAGTGTAGTTTGAGAGGACGATGAGGATGAAACTGAATTTTGAAGCTAAAAACCTGATTAAGGCACGAGTGCTTTTGCAAACATTAATATTTATGGCAGCTTATTATATTATTGCCCAATATCAAGGGAAATTTAGTTGGGGTTACTTTGCATTGATTTCCTTCTTAGTATGGTCGGTATTTGCTTTCACACCAAAAAAAGATCGATCAGAAAACAAACCAAAATAACTGGGTAATAACGTATTAACACATAGGAGGCTAGGATGATGGAAAAACATGAACATGCGTTAGAGTGCATGTCTGAAAGTAAAAAGGATGCCATCCAGAAAAGGCTTCGACGTGTAGAAGGACAGGCACGAGGAATACAAAAAATGGTTGAAGAAGATCGTTATTGTATTGATATAATCACACAGATTTCAGCAGCTAATGCGGCACTAAAAAAAGTATCATTAGAATTGTTAGAACATCATACGGAACATTGTATGGCAAAAGCAGTCAAAGATGGTAATGTTGAAGGTATGAGTGCTGATATCATGAAAGTAGTTAATCAAATTAACCGTATATAATATATAGAACTGATTGAAGGAGTAGTGAATAACATGACAGAAGATTCCGCAAATAAACAACCAGAAAAACAACCAGAAAAACAACCAGAAAAACAACCAGAGAAACAGCCGAAAATGCTTGTAATTCGTCGCCGTTCGCTTGTATTGGCCCTCATCAGCCTTTTTGTTGTAGGTGCGCTTGTGATGGGTATTTTCTCAGTGACATATTTCAATACTAAGGGCAGTAATAACAATGGAAAAAAGGCAGGTTCAGACAACGCCTCATTTGAAAAAATTTATGAAGTATATGATAATATTACCGCCAATTATTATAAAAAAGTTGATTCACAAAAACTAATTGATGGTGCAATTTCAGGTATGTTAGATTCATTAGATGATCCCTATACAACATACATGAATCAGGAAGAAACCAAAGGCTTTAAGAGCGATATTTCTTCATCGTTTGAAGGTATCGGCGTCGAAGTCCAAATGACAGATAAAACACTCACTGTCGTATCACCTATTAGTGGCGCACCAGCAGAAAAAGCAGGCTTGAAGCCCAATGATCAAATTTTAGAAGTTGATGGTAAATCAATTCAAGGTAAAACATTGTCTGAAGCAACAAATAAAATTCGTGGTGAAAAAGGGACACGAGTATTATTAACCATTCAACGTCCAGGAGAATCGGAAACACGTAAAGTGAGTATCAAACGTGACACAATTCCAATTGAAACAGTGAGCACAAAAATGTTAGATAATAAAATTGGTCATATTAGTATCACAAGTTTCTCTTCACATACACACGAAGAAGTTTTAGAAGGTCTTAAAAAGTTAGATAAAGAAGGTATGAAAGGGCTTGTTGTAGATGTCCGACAAAACCCAGGTGGTTTGTTAGACCAAGCAATTGATATTGCGAGTCTTTTCATTGAAGATGGAAAACCAGTTGTATCGATTGAAAATAGAGCAGGGCAAAAAGAAGTCTACAAAGCGGATTCATCGAAAGATGGTGATTTCAAAGTAAAAGTACCTGTCACTGTTTTAACAGATAAAGGAAGTGCTAGTGCTTCTGAAATTCTAGCAGGTGCTTTAAAAGAATCAGCAGGCGCAACATTGGTTGGTAATACAACCTATGGTAAAGGCGTTATGCAAACAGCTGGTGAGTTGGATGATCAGTCAGAAGTGAAATTAACAACAGCAAAATGGTTAACCCCCGATGGCAACTGGATCAACAAAAAAGGGATTAAACCAGATGTCAAAGTAGATGCGCCGAAATACGCAAACATCTCATTATATGATGTGACTAAAACATATCAAAGTGGAGATGTATCAAGCGCCGTTCAAAGTATCCAGCAAATGCTTAATGTGTTTGGTGCTGATTTAAAACAAGCAAAAGGAAGTTTTGATGATGCAACTGTTGCAGCTGTAAAAGCTTTCCAAGCAGAACATAAATTGCCAGAAACAGGTAAAGTAGATACAAAAACAAGCACAGTTCTCATTACAGAGTTACAAGAAAAATTAAGCAGTAACGATACGCAACTTAAAAAAGCACAAGAGGTAACTTCTACTAAAGTGAAAAAATAGTAAACTAAAAACCGCCAAATTTTGGCGGTTTTTTTATAGTGCTATTTTAATATAATGCCAGAGATGCATGGCCAATTCTTTTGAAACACCAGAGACAGGCGTCTTTTCAAATGTTTGGCGAAAACCAGGTAATATCGATTGAATGATGTGATATTTTGGTGTTTCTTTTTGTAATTCAGCCAGAATGAATACAGCATATTCAAAACCTTCTGGATTATTTTTCACAGAATTAATAGCGATGAACAGTTCAAATTCACTTATTAATGCCGCTTGAGTAAGTGGGCTAAGGTCGATGTTATTACGAATGCTATCCAACATTTCAACTGAAATAGAAACTTCTTTGGTGCGAAGCATATTTGGTAGAATAGCCTTGATGTTTGCTAATGACCGGCGGATAATTCGCTCCGGTTCAAACTGTGTTTCACCCGAACCAACAATGATACGGATAACGTGATGAATCATCCCAAAAGTAAGAACGGCAGCTTCATAGCTATAGGGTTTTACCTCTTCACCATGAACCTCCACAAGACGATTAGACAACCAGTCTAATTCTGTTAAATGATGTAAATTTACGACTTTTTGAATTTCTTTATCATCCGAATGATAAATAGATTCGAAGATACGCACAAGATTACGTTCTTTATTGATCCGCATAAAAACACCAATTTGACGGGCAAGGATATCTTCATCTGCTAATTTTGATCCAATCGCTAATTCATTTCGCAAGAGCGTAGCTTCTGCACGGCTTTCTTCTAAGATAGCAATCAAACACTCACTCTTAGAAGTAAAGTGGTTATAAAACGTACCTTTAGAAATTTGAGCAGCGGTAATGATATCAGTCATAGAAGTATTAGTGAAGCCTTTATCGATGAATAGATCACGAGCCGCATTTATAATTTGTGTTTTACGTAGGTTCATATCTGCTCCTTTTTAATTGTTATATACCATTATTCTAACGTCAAAGGGTTGATTTATCAAGAGTACAATAAAAAAACAAAAAATATATTGCTATAATTAGACCGATGGTATAAAATTGTTCTAGCATGGAAAATGAATCGATAAGGAGATACAATTAATGACAACCGAAAAAATCGTACAAAAAGCACCAATTGGGATGATAGTTATTTTGTTTATTGGAGCGTTCGTAGCGTTTCTTAATAATACATTATTAAATATAGCATTACCAACAATTATGAAAGACTTTAATATCACTTACTCAAAAGTACAATGGGTAACAACAGGGTATATGTTAGTCAGTGGGGTATTGATTCCTGCTTCTGCCTTTTTCATTACTCGTTTTAAAACAAAAGGGCTTTATATTACGGCAATGGCCATTTTTACAGCCGGTACAGTATTAGCTGCGTTGTCACCTAACTTTGGGACATTGCTTGCTGGACGTATGATTCAAGCAGCAGGGGCATCAGTGATGTCGCCGCTATTAATGAATGTTATGTTAAAAAGCTTCCCGATTGAAAAACGTGGAGCGGCAATGGGAACCTTTGGATTAGTTCTCTTTGTTGCTCCTGCAATTGGACCCACACTATCAGGGTATATTATCCAAAGCCATGATTGGCGCATGTTATTTGAAATGATTGTGCCATTCGCAGTAATTAGTTTATTACTAAGTGTCTGGAAGTTAGAGAATATTCTTGATACGCGTCATGTGAAATTGGATTACCTTTCATTAGTATTATCAACGGTTGGATTTGGTGGTTTATTATATGGCTTCAGTTCAGCAGGTGATAAAGGTTGGTCAAGTCCCATCGTCTACGGCATGATTGCTGTTGGAGCGGTAGGGTTAGTGTTATTTATTTTACGTCAATTACGCATGAAAGAACCAATGTTACAGATGCGTGTTTATAAATACCCAATGTTTGCATTAGCTTCTGCTATTTCGATGATTTTATCGATGGCGATGTTTGCCGGCATGATTTTAACACCTGCATACGTACAAAGTGTGCGTGGTATTTCACCTTTACATGCAGGTTTGATGTTATTACCAGGTGCATTAGTCATGGCGATTATGTCGCCAATTACAGGTCGCTTATTTGATAAATTTGGTCCGAAGATTTTAGCGATTACTGGGTTAGTCATCACAGCAGTCGCAACATATTTCTTAACGCAATTAGAAGTAGATTCAACGTATACGTTTATTATTTCAATTTATACAATCCGTATGTTTGGTATTTCATTAGTGATGATGCCGATAATGACGAATGGTCTGAATCAATTGCCACAAGAATTGAACCCTCACGCAACAGCTGTTAATAATACGGCGCAACAAGTCGCAGGGGCGATTGGTACAGCTATATTGATTACTATTATGGATAAACACATTGTGACGCGTGCAACGGAGCTAGCAGCAACCGCTAAAGAAAAAGCAATTCAAGCAGGTGCAGCAATGTCTCCAGATCAAGTCGCTGCAGTGAAAGCACAAATTACACAAACGGCTTTACTTGATGGTATTAATTATACATTCATGGTTGCCACAGGTATTACAATTCTAGCATTAGTGTTATCGTTCTTCTTGAAACGTTCGAAACCTTTCGGAAAATAATCAACAAATACTTAAACAAGCACCCTCTATTTTGGATAGTGGGTGTTTTTGTGTGGAGAAGAATTTTTTAGTTTTCAATATAACAGCTTATTAATTTAACTGTTTTCCAAAATTTTTCTTTATGACAGGTGTATTGACAGAGTTTATGTGCTAACATAAAACTAATGAAACGCTTTTGAACCTATTTACTAAAGCCGTAATTAAATGAGAGAAGAGGTTATAAGTATGCTGAAAAAAACCGTAGTAG
>NZ_JAFYUW010000153.1:0-24812 GCF_017549435.1 Brochothrix sp. | reverse complement strand
GAAAATAGTGGAAATGTTAGAGAATGTTAGTGTTAAATCTTAATATAGCTACAGTCCTAACATGAGACCTCAGATATAGGACAGGTGGAAACTCACCAGTCGTTGATAACGAGTAATTGCGTTGTCCTCTAATTGTATTGAGGCGGTCAAGGGAAAATTACCTTGTCCTAATCGGTAAAGCCAAAATTGGCGTGTCCTATTTATTCATCCCTCAAGCTGTTTTTAATTCTGCATGAGCATTTACATGCAAACGAGTTTTAAACGTCTGTAAGAGCGAATGAGTGTAGAATAAATTAAAGATGAACGACAAAATACCCCCGCTTCAAAAAAATCACTGTTTAAATTTAACTTGGGGAACGGGGCGGGGGTCTTTTCCTCAAAAATAAAAAATATTCTCATGAGGGGGGCTAAAGAATCTTTAGGGCGTAATGACGACCTAGCGAATCACTAGGGTATAATGATGACCTAACAAATTGTTATGGCGGTGTGTATGACAATTCGCAAGAGTTAAAGTTACGTGCCCATAAGTGGGTATGAGTAATAACGCACGTACAAATAATACGAGTGTTTAGGGCGACATCGAAATTTTAGGGTTCGCTAAAAACATAACAATTATGTATTTTGAGGTATACCAATTTATAGTTATGTAGGTAATAAGCTGAAAAGTCAGCCAGTTAATTATGTAAGGTTTTGTGAGGTTTTAAATGTAAGGAGGACACGTTAAAAATCACGACACCTAAAAAAGACCATGCAAAGAGCTGAACTCAATGATCCTTAGTGCAGGTTGCAAGAAAATGTTAAGTTTTGATAAGGTGTCCGCTTCATACTACCACCTATTGCAAGTATTGATTGCATGAGGTTGTAAATGGGCTGATAAGAATATGGTTCACATCAGTTTATAAATCAAAAAAATGCCAATTTATTAGATAAACAGAAGGGGGAAATATATAATAACAATATGAACTACTACAAAACACTACATTCTACATTCAATAATATATTCAAAATAGACCAGTCCATAATTGGCTTGGTCTATCCGCTTCAAAACAACGTGTATAAGCAAACAAGGGGTGCAAGAGGTCAATTTGGGTTGTTGCCATTCCAAAGTATCGATAAGGGGGTAAGTCTTTCTGAGGTGTGGTAGTGTGAAGCGGTTAACGTAATCATTTAAGGGTAAGAGCGCTGTTCGCAACCCTGCAAGGATATGAACACTATTAACGCCCTATAGGGTTAGAAACACTATTTCGCACCCTTATTCATGCACACAAAACGAAACAAGACACAAACTATAAACGTTGAAAAGACGATGTAATAGCATTAGGGAATATAAAAGCGCACCCTTTATCTTAAAAACAGAGTGAAACGTTACCATTGCACCTACAATCAATTGCATTAAATTAGTTGTGTATTTAATCATGATGAGATAAGGAGAGCGCACAAGGTCATACAGTAGTTATCGGAGTTTTCGGAGTCCTTAAAGAGAACAAAAGAGGTCTGCCGAATTTTGACTACCCCCCCTATTTTTGTAATTTACGAGCAATCGAGGCTATTCAAAGACAGATACTTTTTTCCAAATACTAACTTTCAGAAATGACGAAGCTTATTTTTCGTCTGAATGCTTTTTATTAAGCTGAATTTTTCGCTCATTAATTGATACTATATGCCCGAGCCAGTTTTGGATTCGGCTCATGAAGCGGACAAAAAAAGTACCTTACTAAAAAGTAAGATACTTAAATGCGCCCGACATATATTTTTGATACCCACTGTGATACCCATATGGTTTTAATCTATTTAAACGTATTTTAATGTTTTATGGTGTAAACGTTGATTTAACAACCTACTTAACATTTGTGTATACATATTTTAATGCGATATGTTAAACTAGAGTAATAGGACAAAGACACAAACAAAACAGAGAAAAGAGGCTAAAACTGTGAAAGTGACTATTTTTTCAACTTGTTTAGTAGACATGATGTTCCCAGAAGTAGGAAAAGCAATGGTAGAAGTACTGGAACGCTTTGGTTGTAAAACTGATTTACCAGGATCGCAAATTTGTTGCGGTCAACCTACTTATAACAGCGGTTATCATAAAGACAGCCGTGCTTCAATGATTAATCAGATGAAGGCGTTTAAAAACGCAGAATACGTTGTCGGACCCTCAGGTTCGTGCGTAGCAATGTTAAAAGAATATAAAGAGATATTTAAAGATGATGAAATTTACCGTGATGAAGCGGCAGCGTTGCATGACAAGACGTATGAATTCACACAATTTATTGTTAACGTACTAGGTATTACAAATGTGGGTGCTCATTTAGAAGGTAAAGCAACTTACCATCGCTCATGTCACATGACGCGTTTGTTAGGAGAAAAGAAAGCACCGTATCAATTATTAGATGAAGTCGAAGGGTTAGAAATGATTCCACTAGCACACATTGAAAACTGTTGTGGTTTTGGAGGAACATTCTCTGTTAAAATGCCTGATATCTCAGAACAAATGGTGACTGAAAAAGTAGAGGATATTGTTAACACAGGTGCTGAAATTTTAATCAGTGCAGATATGGGTTGTTTAATGAATATTGGTGGGAAGTTTAATCGTGATGGTAAACGTATCCGCATTATGCATATCGCCGAAGTCTTAAACAATGATGTAAAAGTGAAAGCTTAAACGAAGGGAGCTGTCAAAATGCCGATTTCAACAAGTGATAAGTCTTTTAAAGAACGAATTGATAAAGCAAAAGAAGATACATTTATGCAACGAGCAGTTGAAAAATCTCAAGATGGTCAATGGGAAAAACGTGAAGGTTCCCGTGAACGTATTGGTAACTGGGAACAATGGCGTGAGTTAGGCGAACAAATTCGCCAACATACGATTACTCATTTAGATTATTATTTAGAACAATTTAGTGATAATGTTGCCAAGCGAGGCGGTCATGTTTTTTTTGCTGAAACAGCCGAAGATGCTAGCAATTATATCGAAAAAGTCATCGAAGAAAAAAAGGCAAAAAAAATTGTTAAAGCCAAATCAATGGTAACAGAAGAGATTGGCATGAATGAAATGATTCGCGAATTATCACATATTGAATTTTTCGAATCAGATTTAGCTGAATTTATATTACAAGAAGACGATTGGGATGCTCCTTCTCATATTGTTTTCCCAGATATTCATAAAAATAGACAACAAATAAGAAAAGTTTTCCATGAAAAACTGGGCTATGATGGTGATGATAATCCTCAACGAATGGCGCGTTTTGTTCGTGGTATTTTGCGTAAACATTTTTTAGAAGCAGATATCGGTATTACAGGTTGTAACTTTGCGATTGCTAACTCAGGTCAAGTGAACCTGGTTACCAATGAGGGAAATGCGGATTTGGTAGAAAGCATTCCTAAAACGCAAATTGTGGTGATGGGGATGGAACGTATTGTCCCAAATATCGAAGATGCAGAAGTATTAGATAATCTGCTTGCGAGAAGTGCTGTCGGACAAGATTTAACAACCTATATCACGTTTGCTGGGCCAAAATTAGCAGATGAAAATGATGGTCCTGAGGATTTTCACGTTGTTATTGTTGATAACGGACGCTCAAAAGTGTTAGGAACTGAATTTCAATCAATCTTACAATGTATTCGTTGTGGTGCCTGTTTAAATGTTTGTCCTGTTTATCGTCATATCGGCGGTCATGGATATGGATCAATTTATCCAGGACCAGTAGGCGCGATTCTTTCACCGATTATTGGTGGTTATGAAGAGTTTAAAGAGCTCCCATTTGCATCCAGCTTATGTGGTGCATGTACAGATACTTGTCCCGTGAAAATCCCACTGCATAATTTATTGATTGAACATCGTCGTGTTTTAACGGATGATAAGAAAATGATGCATGGTTTTAATGATGTACAGATGCGTGCGGTAGCATTAGGAACAGCAAAACCATTCCTTTTTAAATCAGCGCTGAAAGTAGCACATTTTGGATCGGGAATTTTAACGAGTCATGATCCTGTCTCAGCGATTAATTTTTCAACAAATGGTGTCATAAAAAAAGGACCTGGAATGGTTAAAGGTTGGACAGATGTTCGCGATATGACCCGTCCGGTTAAAGAAAAAGATAATTTCCGTACATGGTTTAAAACCCGAGAGAAACAAAGAGGTGAAAATAATGACGCAAATTCATAATCGTGATAAATTTTTAGATGGTTTAGCAGAAAAATTGGGACGCCCACGCATACGTGAGGATGTACCGCATTTTGAACCATTGAATAATTTATCGCAAACACAACTAGCAGATAAAACACAGGATGAATTATTAGCGATTTTAACAGCTAAATGCGAAACATTACTAGCAGATGTTGTTTTAACAGCTCCAGATGATTTACGTGAAACATTGCTAAAAGTTACAAATGCATACGGTAATCAGACGGTAATGATTTCAGATGATGAGCGTTTTGCAGCTAATGGATTAGCTGATTTAGCAGCAGGTGAATGGCCAGAAGCGACTGTTACAAAATGGTTGCCAGGAGATGAACATCGCGAAACTAATATTACCAATGCTTCGAACGCTAACATTGGGATTGTTTTCGGTGATTATTTATTGGCAGAATCCGGATCAGTTGCGGTTGAAACAACACCTGGTCAAGGTCGTGCATTGCACTTTTTACCCGTTCATTACATTGCAATCACTCCAAAAAGTCAATTGGTTCCCCGTATTACACAAGCCGCAAAAGAGTATAATCGGCGTATTGTTGCTGGTGAACGTGTCGGATCAGTCATTAATATTATTTCTGGTCCATCGAACTCAGCTGATATTGAATCGATTTTAGTAGTGGGTGTACACGGTCCTTTAAAAGTGACCTATATTATTATTGAAGATTAGAAAAACGCTTATCACTGATGCTTTTCGCAGTGATAAGCGTTCTTTTTAAGTAAGTAATTTGTTTAATTCAGTGAAAAATAACTTCAAGTCAGAAGGATTTATTTCTGCGAACGCATCACCAAAATTTAGCTCGAATGAGCATTCTGTGTCGTTTACAGGGCGAAGATAATTGGCTAAACCAATATTTGTTTTCTCATACAAGGCTATTAGAAGCGATGTCATTTCATCAATTGGTTTGTGAAAATGAATATGAAACATATTAGAAACAGGTACTTGGGGTACTGTTGTTATTGAGGGACACTCATTCAACAACGCGGCTACTTTTTTTGCGGCTTCATAATAAAGTTCCATTTTATTTACGCGCAAATCAAAATAATAGTCAGCTGGAATAATATAGGGGTAGAGACTGATTAAGTTCCCACCGTATCTTTTTTTCCAAGTCATTGCTTTATCAATAAAGTCTTGATCACCTGCTAAAATTGCACCAGCGATACTTCCGATCCCTTTATAAAAAGAAACATAAACGCTATCAAAGAGTGCAGCAATTTGAGATGCTTCTTTTTTATAATAAGGTAAAATTTCTAACAAGCGAGCGCCATCTAGATGTAAACGGATGTCGTGTGTTTTACAGAAAGCGGCAATACGTTCCAGTTCGTCAAATTTTGGCAGTTGTCCGCCGATTTCACGTTGTGGCAATTCTAATAAAATCGCAGCTACATGTTCTTTTAAACTTTGTATGGCAGTTAAATCAACGATATGATCTTTGTCGGCTAATAAAATTGTTTCGATATGATGCAGTTCTTTTAAACCATCAGACTCATGGATTTCGAGGTGACTTAAAGGATGATAGGCAACTTTATTAAGCGCTTTGTCATCGCAATGAATGCGAAGGGCAATTTGTTGAGCCATGGTACCACTTGGGAAAAAGAGTGCGGCCTCTTTACCTAAAAAACGAGCCATCTTTGTTTCAAATGCAGTGATTATTTCACCGTTACCATACATGTCAGCAGGTGTATTATCCGGTATATTTTGAAACGCTTTGTTTAATAAAGCGACTTCACGTTTACCATGATTTCCAAATTGAAAAGCCGTTTTTTCATAAGCTGTTTTTAATGTCATATTAGTGTCCTCGCATTCTTTTTTTTAAGTATATCATTGAAGTAAAAAAGGGTGTTAAGTATCTGGTCATAATATTAGACTAAACATTAATTTTTATGAGATAATAACAATAGAATTTATTACTTTAGGAGTGGGTATCGTGGCAATATTTGATTTTATCCTGGTAATGTTAATCATTATCGGATTATCCCACGTCATTAACCGTTTTATTCCATTTGTGTCTGTACCTTTGATACAAATTGCTTTAGGAGCGGTGCTTTCATTTATTCCTTCACTTTGGCATTTAGAACTTAATCCTGAATTATTTTTAGTATTATTTATCGCACCTTTACTGTTTAATGATGGTAAACGTGTGAACAGTGGAGCTCTTTGGAATATTAGAATTCCAATTATATTGTTAGCAGTGGGACTCGTGTTTGTAACAACGTTTGCTGTTGGTTATTTTATTCATTGGATGATACCAACAATTCCATACCCAGCAGCTTTTGCACTTGCAGCGATTTTATCGCCAACAGATGCGGTAGCAGTTGGTTCTTTATCTGATCGTATTAAACTTCCGAAAAACATCATGCAGTTATTAGAGGGTGAAGCCTTGATGAATGATGCATCGGGATTAGTTGCCTTTAAGATGGCAATTGCAGCCATGGTAACAGGAACTTTTTCAATTTGGAACGCTGCAGGTAATTTTGTAGTAGTGTCAGTTGGTGGGTTAATTGTTGGTGCATTGGCGGCTTTTCTAATTTTAAGAATGCGACATTTATTACGTCGTTTTGGGATGGAAGATGTTACAATCCATCTCCTCATGCAAATTGTGACGCCGTTCCTAATCTATTTACTTGCTGAAGAAATAGGTGTTTCAGGTATCCTTGCTGTAGTTATGGGTGGGGTTGTACATGGAATGGAGAAAAAAAGCGTTAACACACAAGTGGTGAAATTAAATTTGGTTTCATCAAGTACGTGGGATATTATTGTTTTTATATTAAATGGTTTAGTGTTTGTTATTTTAGGTTCACAAATACCTGATATTTTGAAAAGCATCTGGGAAGATTCAGCTATCTCAAATGAGCGAGTAATGTTATATATTGGTATTTTATATGTTATTTTAATTGTTTTACGATTTGTGTGGGTTTTCAGCTCATGGGCAATTCCACGAATACTCAACGAGAAAAAACGTAATGAGGATGATACAACTGTTAAAGAACAACTAGAATCGAGCGCAATTATCTCTATCGCAGGTGTACGTGGAGCCGTTACCTTAGCTGGTTCGATGTCTATACCATTTGTACTTGCAAGTGGCGATGCATTTCCAGAGCGGTCCTTGATTATATTTTTAGCAGCGGGTGTTATTCTGGTCTCCTTAATTATTTCGAATGTACTCTTGCCGATTTTATTGAAAGAAGATGCCGTCCATCAAGAAGGCGAAACAATTGAAGAAATGGAAGCGCGTTTGCAAATTGATATTTTCAGAGATGTTATTCGAGAATTAGAGTCTGAACCGGAACCTGAAATAAAAGCTGCCGTTCATGTTGTAATTGAGGAATATCGTACAGCTATCCGAAGAGTTCAGCGTGGACAAATCGTTAATGAGTACGGTATTCAAATGACGAACGAAGAAAAAAATCTCCGTTTGGATGTTTTACGAATTCAAGAAGAAGTTTTGATACGATATGTTCATGAAGAAAAAATCAAAAAATTGATTGCGTACAGACTTTCAGAAACGATTCAAGCAACGAAAACACGAATCGAAAAACGTGTAAGGACACGCATGCGTTATTACTTCTTAAGTATTGTTCGTTTTCTGATGCAATGGCGAACAACTCGTCGCAAAGTAGCAACGGGTGATAAAAAGAAATTTTCACCAGAGGATTTACAATCTATTAAAGATTGGCGTGAGGAAAGTTGCTTAAAGGCGATGAAGTATTTAGCTAATATTGCAACGCCAGAAAATCAACGTATTGTTAATTCATTAAAAAGTGAACAAGCAATGATTCTTAGCCGATTGAAAAATCAAACAGGTGCATTAAAGCATAGTGCTGATTTTGAAATGGTTAAAAATGATATTCGTATTCGTGCTTTGCAAGCTGAACGTGATTCTCTTCAAAAATATTATGAAGAAGGTCGTATTTCCCGAGAAATGGCACATGATATTCGTCAAAATATTAACTTTATGGAAACATACCTATTAGATAGTCAATCACCAGAGGACTAGCGATAATTAAATAACTAAAAGAAGCGTTACTGCATTTGCAGTAACGCTTCTTTTTTTGACTCAATATACGGTATTACGAGATTATATTATTAGTATGTTTTTATTAATTTTTTTCAGCTACGACAGTAAAGCGCTCATTCAAATGTTTACCAGCAAGTGCTTCATCAATAATCGCAATTGCATAATCAGCATAACTGATATAACTTTCGTTTGCTTTATTTGCTAATAAATGATCTTTTCCTGTGACATATTTACCTGTACGATTCCCTGCTGCATCGAAGAATGCTGATGGGCTTAAGAATGTCCAATGAATTGAAGAGGCTTGTAAATCTTCTAAGTTAAGACCTTGGTTAGTTGCTGTAGGTAAAAATTCTTTCGGGAAATCGGGTGTATCCATTACACGAGTGATTTTTTCAGGATCAACATAAAGGCTACCGGCACCACCCACAACAATTAAACGTGTGTCAGTATCTTTGAAAATTTTAATTAAATGACGACCAGCTTTAACATGTAATTCTTCTTCACCAGGAAGGGTTCCAAATGCATTTATGACAACGTCAAACTGTGAAATATCCTCAGTTGTTAAGTCGAAAACTTCTTTTTCGATAATTGTTACGGGTTGTGAAATTTTTCCTTTGTCACGAACAATTGCAGTCACGCTAATATCACGCTTTAGAGCTTCGTTTAAAATAAATTGCCCTGCTTTACCACTTGCACCAATAATACCTAATTTCATAAGAATAGCCTCCAATAGTTTTATTTTTTATCTATGTAACCAGTATAGTTACAATTCTGAAAAAGGTCAAGAAAAAAGCTTTGAAAAGGATTGATTTTAGAAAAAAAAAGAGTATAATTATTTTGTTAGTAAACTTGAAGTTTACTCAAACTAAACTTCGTGATAAGTATCGATGCGATTCATTTTAATGTGAAAACTGAAAATCAGAGACTCATTATTATGAAAGATACTCAAAGAAACGAGCAGTAATTATATAAACCTAAAAATAAAAAATCGAATGTGATACAACATGAAAGAGAGGCATTAAAACAATGGATATTGGGAGTAAATTGAAAAACCTCCGTTTAAAAAAAGGATTAACTCAGGAAGAATTAGCTGAGCGAACTGATTTATCAAAAGGTTACATTTCGCAGATAGAACATGAAAGTAGCTCGCCATCAATGGAAACTTTTTTTGATATCTTAGAAGTTCTGGGCGTGACACCTCAAAGTTTTTTTGATGCGAAAGCTCAAGAACAAAAAATCGTTTATGATGTGACAGAACACACGCACTATGAAGACACTGAAAAAGGTTATCGTTTACAGTGGCTGGTACCTGAATCTAATGAAAAAGAAATGGAACCAGTTATTGTTACTTTTAGTAATGATGGTAGCTATAAACAGTTTGAACCGTCTTTATCAGAAACCTTTGGTTATTGTCTCGCAGGTGAAGTCGTTCTGGAGTTCGGAAAACAAACGCATGTTATTAAGCAAGGTGAAGCGCTCTATTATCAAGCTTCTGAACCACATCGGATATATAACGGTAGCAAAGCAGAAAGCACGATTATACTAGTAGCGACAGAGTCATATTTATAAAGGAGTGTCAAAATGGCAGAGAAAATTATTGAATTTAAAGATGTAACAAAAACATATGAAGATACAGTTGTACTTAAAAATATGAATTTCTCAATCGAAAAAGGAAAGTTTTACACATTGTTAGGACCTTCTGGTTGTGGTAAAACAACGATTTTACAATTAATTGCTGGTTTTACAGATATAACAGCAGGCAGTATTTTATTGAATGGTAAAAAAATTGATCATTTACCACCAAATAAACGTCCTATCAATACCGTTTTTCAGGATTATGCGTTATTCCCGCATCTTAATGTATTTGAAAATGTAGCATTTGGGTTACGTTTGAAAAAAACACCAGAAAAGGTAATTGTTCAAAAAGTTGAAGAAGCTTTAACAATGATGAATTTAACTGGTTTTACAGAACGTGAAATTACAGCAATGAGTGGTGGACAACGTCAACGTGTTGCGATTGCACGTGCTATTGTAAATGAACCGGATATTATCTTGTTGGATGAACCCTTGTCTGCTTTGGATTTGAAATTACGTGTAGCGATGCAAAATGAGTTACGTCAATTACAACGTCGTTTAGGTATCACGTTTATTTTTGTTACACACGATCAAGAAGAAGCTTTGGCAATGTCAGATGAAATTTTTGTATTAAACGAAGGTGAGATTCAACAAAGTGGTACACCAATAGATATATATGATGAACCAATCAATCGTTTTGTTGCTGATTTTATCGGAGAATCGAATATTATCGCAGGTGAAATGTTAGCAGATTTTAGCGTATCTTTTGCAGGTAAAGTATTTGAATGTGTTGACCAAGGTTTGCAAAAAAATGAAGTGGTTGATATTGTCATCCGTCCTGAGGATTTAGTGTTAACGTCGGTTGCAGAAGGTAAATTACAAGTAACGGTACAATCACAATTATTCCGCGGCGTTCATTATGAAATTTTCGCTGTTGATAGTGAAGGTAATGACTGGTTGGTACATTCAACTACCAAATCAGTGGTTGGTGAACAGATTGGTCTACAATTCAGTCCTGAAAATATCCATGTCATGGGGCTAGCTGAAACTGAAGCTGATTTTGATAAACGCCTTGAAGCATACAGTGAGGTGTGAAAATGAATAAAATATCGAGACGCTTATACTCTATCCCTTATTTTTTATGGATTGTTCTTTTTGTTGTATTACCCGTTTTGCTGGTCGCTTACTATTCATTTTTTGATGTTAGCGGAAATTTCACATTCGATAACTACCGACGCTTTTTAACACCAGTCTATTTAAAAATGACAGTCAGTTCTTTTTGGTATGCTTTTTTGGTGACATTTTTCTGTTTGGCAGTTGCTTATCCGACAGCCTATCTACTGACTTATACTAAACATAAACAACTGTGGTTACTATTAATTATTTTACCAACTTGGATTAATTTACTTCTTAAAACATACGCGTTTATTGGACTTTTTGGAGCATATGGGCCAGTGAATGAATTTTTTGGCTTTATTGGTATCGGAGCCCAAAATTTGTTATTCACTGATTTTAGTTATGTTTTTGTTACAACATATATCTTTATACCTTTCATGATTATGCCGATTTTTAATTCTTTAGAGGAAATGAATATTTCTTTGATTCGTGCTTCGCGTGATTTAGGTGCATCGAGTACACAAACATTTAAACGCGTTATTTTACCGTTGACAATGGATGGTGTAAAAGCAGGCTGCCAGGCTGTGTTCATTCCAGCTTTATCTCTTTTCATGATTACACGCCTTATTTCAGGGAATCGTGTGGTGACATTAGGAACAGCAATCGAACAACATTTCCTTGTGACACAGGACTGGGGTATGGGGTCGACCATTGCAGTTGTATTAATTATTGCAATGGGGATTATTATGTATGCGACAGGTGAGCGTAAGCAGAAAGGGGGAGGCAAATGAAAAAGAGCTTGAAGTGGGGGAATGTATACCTTGTGGTTGTTTTTGCAATCCTCTATATTCCAATTCTCTATATGGCATTGTTTTCATTTAACAAAGCAGGAACAATGGTTAATTTTGAAGGCTTTACTTTAAAATATTACGCAGAGGTTTTTAAAGACCAACGCTTGATTATGATTGTGCTTGATACCTTTGCTATAGCGTTATTATCATCGACTATTGCTGTTGTAATAGGTGTTTTTGGAGCTTTAGCAATTCGTTATGCTCCGAAGCGTCAGTATAAAAATAGTATCTTAACGTTAAACAACGTTCTTATTGTCAGCCCAGATGTTATTATTGGTGCATCCTTCTTAATTTTATTTACCATGATTGGTTTAAAATTAGGTTTCGCATCAGTATTAATTGCACACATTGCTTTTAGCGTACCAATTGTTGTGCTGATGGTTTTACCGAAATTGAATGAAATGAGCCCTTCGTTAGTTAGAGCGGCACAAGATTTAGGTGCAAATCAATGGCAAGTTTTAACAAAAGTGATTCTACCATCTCTTACACCAGGGATTTTTGCCGGTTTTTTCATGGCATTGACTTACTCTCTAGATGATTTTGCTGTTACTTTTTTCGTCACAGGAAATGGTTTTTCAACACTTGGAGTTGAAATATATTCGCGAGCAAGAACAGGTGTATCGCTTTCTATCAATGCTATTTCAACCATTTTATTTGTGATTACATTAGCATTAGTTTTAGGGTATTATGCGATTAGTAGTAAAGAGAAAAAGAAACAAGGGGTGACAAAATGAAACAATTAGTGTACTTTTTCACTTCAATTTTGATTGTCGCTTTTGTCATTTTAGGAATTGCATTTAAAATGAACCAAAATGGCGGTAATACAGCTGGAAATACGTTGACAATTTACAATTGGGGAGACTATATTGACCCTGATTTAATAAAAAAATTCGAAAAAGAAACCAAAATACATGTTAGTTATCAAACGTTCGATAGTAATGAAGCGATGATGACTAAGATTGAACAAGGCGGAACAAATTTTGATCTAATTGTTCCTTCTGACTATACAATTTCAAAAATGAAAAAAGCGAATCTACTTGAAAAATTAGATCAAAGTAAGGTTCCGAATATAAAATACCTCGACAAGCACTTTGTTAATTTAAGTTATGATGAAGGTAACCATTATTCGATTCCTTATTTTTGGGGAACTGTGGGCATCCTCTATAATAGCGAGATGTTGAATGGTATGAAAATAAAGAGTTGGAAAGATCTTTACCAACCTGAATTAAAGCATGAAATTATGTTAGTAGATGGCAGCCGTGAGGTAATGGGTATGGGCTTAAATACTTTGGGCTACTCACTTAATGATGTTAATCATCAACATTTACAAGAGGCAAAACGAAAATTACAAGAGCTGATGCCTAATGTAAAAGCAATCGTTGGTGATGAAATTAAATTAATGATTGAAAATAATGAGTCATCAGTTGGTGTAGTATGGTCAGGAGAAGCTGCTAACATTGTTCAAGAAAATCCGGCTTTGGATTATGTCATTCCTTCTGAAGGGACCAACTTATGGTTTGATACGATGGCGATACCGAAAAGTGCAAAAAATAAAGAGGCTGCTTATAAATTTATGAACTTTATGTTGGACCCCAAAAATGCAGCAATAAATGCTGAATATGTAGGTTATTCTACACCTGTTGCAGCTGCGATGAAGTATTTACCAAAAGAAGTTGCTAATGATAAACGCTTTTATCCAAACCTCAATAATACCAAAGGGTTAGAGGTTTATGATGACTTAGGTAAAAAGAATTTATCCTATTATAATGAGTTATATTTACAACTAAAAATGTCAAAACGGTGACAAAAAGGGAAATTAATATTATAATAATGAGAATAACTTTTTTAGGGGGTTGACTATGGGGATAGCATTAACAAAACAATGGACATATAAAGATGATGGAACAGGTCCAGAACATTGGTGTGATTTATGTGAGGCGTTTGCGATTGCAAAAACGGGGCGTGCTCAATCACCTATTAATATCAATGTTGGTGAAACGGCACTTACAACTGAATTATTACCATTAACCTATCATTATAAAAAAACAGAATTTGATTGTGTGATGACTGAAGCAAAAGTCTTCCATGCATATCCAAAGACAGACGATAATTTTATCACATATAACGGTTTAAAATACCACTTAACAAATTGGCACATGCATATGCCGAGCGAGCATCAAGTGAATGGTGGCGTTTATCCATTAGAGGGTCACTTAGTGCATACCAATGATCAGGGCGGAATTGTCGTCATGGCTTTCTTCTTTGAAATAGGTGAAGAGGATAACAAGGAATTGAAAGGATTGCCAGAAACATGGCTACGTGCGCGTGATAAAGGGGAAACAGGCGCATGGACATTTAATCCAATCGATTTTTTAGGTAAAGAACGCAAAAATGCTTTTGTGTATGAAGGTTCACTTACAACACCTCCAACATTAGAATGTGTGACTTGGATGGTTTGGCAAAAACCAATTACACTAGGAAAAAAACAAGCAGTTAATTTATACGATTTATTATACGGCACTATACGACCTGTTCAGCCATTGAATGGTCGAAAGGTAACTCTTTATTAGGATAGCAATAAAAGTGATTTAAGGCCTCGCTGAGTGAGTTTAAGTGAGGGTGAACAACATAGAACAAGAGTGAGCATAAAATACTTAGTTTTAAACAAAAAACAACCATTAATCTAGAGGTTCTGATTAATGGTTGTTTTTTTTGTTTTAGGCGCTTATTTTACAAACTTGTTAACGAGCTGTAATACATGTGAAGCTGCACGAGGCAAGTGTTCCATGTAACCGTGTGTAACACGTTCAATTTCATGGTAATCAACTGTCACATCGGCTTTCTTAAGTGCTTCAGCATATTTACGTGATTGATCGCGTAATGGATCGAACTGTGCTGAAATAATTAAGGCAGGCGGTAAATTACTTAAGTCTTTCGTACGAATAGGAGCAACTAACGGATTGTATTTTAAGTTATAATTATCCGCTATGTAGAGACTAAACATTTTATCCAAACCATCTTTTGTAAGAACAAATCCTTCATCAAATGTATCAAATGATGGATAGAGGACGCTTGCATCACGAGAGAAAATATCAGTGATTGGGCTGAATAACAGTTGTTCACTTATAGTAGCAGGCGACTTTTTATCACGGGCCATGATGCTAATTACAGCAGCTAAGTTAGCTCCAGCGCCTTCACCTGCAACGATAAATCCAGTACCATCATATCCAAGACTTGCTGGATGTGAGTGTGCCCATTCAAGTGCCGTGTAGGCATCCTCAATTGCAGCTGGGAATGGTGAATCTGGTGCAAGACGATAATCTACTGTGATAACTTTAAAGCCGGTTTCTTCGACTATATCACGAGCCAATGCATCGGTTGTTTGGATGCTGCCGTTGATAAAACCACCATCATGGAAATAAAGCATTACTTTATAGGGGCCATCAGCGATTGGTGTATAGATTCGTATTGGCAATTGTGTTCCTTTAGGTCCATTAATCTTTTTATCTTCTACGAGTCCAACATGCACAGAAGGTCGAACGGGAGTTAATTTATCTGTGATGCGGAGATATTTATAACGGGTGCCAATATCAGTTGTACTACCTTTTGATTTTACATATTCTTTAGCATCTTCATCTAAATTCTCTAAATTTTCTGGGTGAGCAACAGGTACGCCTTTTGCTTTACGGAAGATGAAAAAGAGAATAGTGAAGGGTAGCAAAATCAGCGTTACAAAGGCAACGAAAAGCCATTTTAAAAATTTATTCATGAGGTTCACTCCTTTTTGTTTTCTTACATTCTCATTATACCAATGTTTTGAAACTTTAAGCAATTATTCACAAGCTTGGCAAGTATGATATTGTTCATCAGCAGCTATTTAAAGTATAATGTAGGGAGTTGAGTTCTATAAGCATATAATAAGCAACAGATGAAAGGATAATGAAAAATGAAAGAAGCATTATACCGTAAATTCACTCGAGAAGAATGGCAGAAATTGGAGAAAATCACATTGCCAAACCTATCGATTGAAGAGCTTGCTAGAATTGAAAGTTTAAATGATAGTTTATCACTTCAAGATGTAAGTGAAGTTTATCTACCATTAATTAAACTTTTAGAGATACACATAACGGAATTTCAAACTAAAAATAATCAATTGAATCGTTTCTTTGGTCAGTTAGATAAACCGGCACCATTCATCATTGGGATTGCGGGAAGTGTATCTGTTGGTAAAAGTACAATCGCTCGTCTCTTGCAAGTATTATTAAGCTATTCATTACCAAAATTGAATGTTGATTTAGTCACTACGGATGGTTTTTTATTCCCTAATAAAGTATTAAAAGCTGAGAAGATGATGGATCGAAAAGGTTTTCCAGAAAGTTATGATGGTAAACGTATCATTCGTTTTTTAAGTGAATTAAAAAGTGGGCAAAAACAAATTAAAGTCCCAATTTATTCGCATTTAAGCTATGATGTTTTAGAAGAAAAAAAACAAACGTTGATTGAGCCAGACATTGTAATTGTTGAAGGTGTTAATGTTTTACAAGGTAATTTAAAACAACCGTTTTTCACAACGGATTTTTTCGATTTCTCAATCTACATGGATGCCGAAAAAGCCTTGATTCAGAAATGGTATGTTGAACGATTTATGATGTTGCGTGAAACGGCATTCCAAGATCCAGAATCATATTTTCACATGTATGCTGAAAAAACAGATGAAGAGGCACATGCAATTGCTAATGATGTATGGCATACAATCAATGAAATTAATCTAGAACGCCACATACAACCTACACGAAATCGAGCAAAATTGATTCTTCAAAAGGGTGTCGATCACAAGATTGAATTTATTAAATTACGTAAATAATAAGAATGATTGCAAAAATACTGAAAAAAACATACAATTAAAGTGTCAGACCGACAGACTGCCAAGCAAATCTGCTGACAATTATACTCGAAAAGAGAGGTAAACAACTCATGGGAATGCCATTCCGTGTCGCGCTTACAATTGCCGGTCTAATTTTAACGGTCTATAGCTCGTATCTCATTGTCGTTGCGGTTGCAGCGAGTAATGATGTCGACTTACATGCGCCAGTGAAATACGAAGCAATAGAGAAGTAAGTAAAAGCCACCCCTATTGGGTGGCTTTTTTCTTTGAACCTGAAATTTAAGTTTTAGGTCTAATGTTCTTGTCTCCAGAACTCCAAGCTTACTTGATCCAAATTTCATAAGCGCAAAAAAACTCACTAGACCTGAAAATATAATTGGAGTATAGACATGAACCAGTCTATAACAATTTAATTTCCTTAGTCTAATGAGTGATTTTTTTTAAGCATTCCCATTTGGATAAAGTAGAATGAGCTTGTTATTCTTTCATTGTTAATGTGTTAATTTATGTGTGAAGCCTTCACCTTCAACACTTTTAACATCATTGATAATTACAAATGCTTTATCATCAATTTCGCGAACAAAGTTTGTAACTTCACGCAATTGTTGTCGGCTAACGACGACATACAAAATTTGTTTTTCTTGTTTTGTATAATGACCATGACCATGTAAAACCGTGATACCTCGGTCGAGTTTTTTCTCAACCATATTCGCGATAATTTCATGTTTTTCAGAGATGATCATAATTGATTTCTTAACGTTAGCTCCTTCTAAAATAAGGTCTAATACTTTTGTTGAAATGTACAATGAAATTACAGTGAAAATCATGTTTTCAAAGCCAATAACAAAACCGGATGGAATGACTACAATTAAATCAAAGAATAGCAATGCGTAGCTTGTATTCCAGCCAAGGTATTTATTAGCTATTTTAGCAAGAATAGCTGAACCTGCGGTTGTACTTCCACTGTTCATAATCAAACCAATACCAACACCCATTGAAATACCGGCAGCGACACTCGCCACTAATGGGTGTTCTAACTGCATACCTGTGTTATGTGTTAAACGTAAAAATAATGAAATCAAACCGATAGTCAGGATTGTGTAATAGATGGTTGATTTATCTAAGAATTTATAACCAATAATCATTAAAATACCATTTAAGATTAAGTTAGTTAAGGCCGGTGCAAGTCCGAATAGATAAAATAAGACCATGGTAGTACCTGTTACACCACCTTCACCAAGTTTGTTTGAGAGAGCAAACATGTTAACGGAAAGTGCGAAAATAAAAGATCCGATAACGATTTTAAAGATATTAAAGACAAGTTGTTTTTTCATATATTCCACCTCACTTAATAGTATCCAGAAGAAAAGACTCCTGCTAATCGCTAAATTAGCAGGAGTCTTTTCCAAAAAAAGCATTTATTAGCATCAATGTGCTATAAACTGTCTCACCATAAAAATATTTATTTGTAACATTACTTTATTATTCTAGCATGAATGTGAATGGCTATCAATCACTAATCCTCATTGGATGTGGTTTTTTTTATTGGATCGCCCGTTTGGTGGTTATAGTTATAATCTGAACGATCAGTTGCTTTAAATCCTTTAGGTGTATAGAAACGAAGTAAATCTTGTTGCAGCACCTTATCAGAGAAACCAAGTGAGTTATTCACGTAATTATGTTGAGCTTTCATTTCGTCAGTTACTTTGTCACTTGGAATGACAGCGCCTGTTTTTTGATCATAAAAGACACCATTGATATAAGACACTTTATCACTTACAAAGTTACCATTTCTAAATGGTACGGTTTGATTATGTTGTTTTGATAACATATCTGTACCAAATTGAAGGTAATCTTTACTATCAATACCTAATAGATGTAAAACAGTTGGTAATGTATCAATTTGACCACCATAAGAATGATCTACAAAACCTTTTACGCCAGGAACATGAACCATAAATGGCACGCGTTGTAATTGTGCAACATCAAAAGGTGTCACGTCGTCATTTCCTAATACTTCGCCAAGCGCAGATGAACGATTTTCTGAAGTACCATAATGGTCACCATACATAACAATTACTGAATTATCATAAAGACCAGATTTTTTCAAGTAAGTCATAAATTGTTTAACAGCCTCATCTAAATAACGTGCTGTTTGGAATGAGCTGTCTACTGTTGAATCACCTGAAGTTGCAGGTTTGATTGTTGCATCCTCTTCACTAATTGGGTAAGGGAAGTGGTTAGATAATGTAATGAATTTTGCATAAAACGGTTGTTTCAATGTTTCTAGCATTGGAATAGATTCTTTAAAGAACGGTTTATCTTTCAATCCGTAGTTTAATGTATCATTTTCATTCATATCGTAATAGCTTGAATCAAAGAAATTTTTAATACCGAATTCTTTATAGATAGCATCACGGTTCCAGAATGAACGTGTATTACCGTGGAAAACAGCACTATCATAACCATGTTGACCAAGAATAGCTGG
The DNA here is from genome assembly GCF_017549435.1 of Brochothrix sp. Taxonomy (NCBI): domain Bacteria; kingdom Bacillati; phylum Bacillota; class Bacilli; order Caryophanales; family Listeriaceae; genus Brochothrix; species Brochothrix sp. The sequence goes on along the minus strand of NZ_JAFYUW010000153.1, from coordinate 5,683 downwards.
TTGAGATTGATAAACGTTGTTACCCTTAGATGTGAAAGCTGATCCACTTGCTAAACCGTATAATGAGTTTTCAAGCATCATTTCAGCATCACTTGTTTTACCTTGACCTACTTGGTGGAAATAGTTATCAAAGGCAATTGTTTCTTTATCATGGAAAAACTTATTAATTGTTGGCGTTACTTCTTCGCCATTCAATTTGAAATCAATCAAATATTGTTGGAAAGACTCAAGATGAATATAAATGACGTTTTTATTCTTGGCAACACCAAAATATTTTGAGTTAGGTTCTGCGTAATTTTTTTTAGTGAAATCAAGTGCTTGTTGTGTATCTGTTCCACTGGCACTTGCTTTTTCTTTAGTAGATTTAGCTGTTCGGTAAGTATCAAATAACATGAAGTTGGTCATACCCAGATATTTTACAAGGTAGTTATTATCAAAACCACGCGTTAATAATTGTGGACGATCAATTTCAGCTAATGAAAGGTTTGCTGCAAAAACAGCGATTGCTAATGTAAGTATACCGACTGTTTTGCGCGGACGGACGCGTACTTCGCGATTTGGCACAAATACTTTGAAAACGAGTAGTAAGATTAAGATGACTACATCTGTAAACACTAGGAAGTCTGCTGGTCGCATTAAAGCAACGATACTTCCTCCCATATCACCTAAATTATTTGACTGTAACATTGTGGGTACTGTAATGAAATCAGAAAACTCACGATAATATACAACGTTACAATACAATAGTAGGCTGAGTAAGAAGTCAGCGATAATTATCCATATAAATGCACGACGCCCTTTAGCAAATAATCCTAACCCAAGGAAGAACAGTGTTGCGCTTAATGGGTTTAATAAGAGTAAGAACTTTTGCGCACCGTTTTCGATACCTAAGTTAAAGGCGGTCGAATAGGTGATATAAGATTTTACCCAAAACATTATAACTGCAATTGAGCAGAATAAAATGGCACTGCTAAACTGTTTTTTATTTTTAAAACTAATCATTAATATCTCTCCTATATATTCAGGCTTTAAATCAAACAAAAACAACAGGTTGACGTTTTTACAAAAAAAGTAAAGTTCACCTGCTAGACTGAAACTATAATACCACATTCAAGGTCTAAAATCCAAAATAAAGGTAAATCAATCAGACGTTAATGTCAAAAATTGATATAGAAGAAACATAAATTGAATGACTCTGTTGCGTAATTTTATTGCAAAGAAACCTAAAAAAGTTTATCATTGGAGATAATCATTACTAAATGATAATAATTATAAAAAAGAGGTGGCGTAATGACAAATCAGCACAATGCTAAACTAACAACTAACACAGGCGCACCAGTTGGCGATAATCAAAATACGATGACTGCGGGCGTTAATGGTCCGGTATTACTGCAGGATGTTCATTTTATTGAGAAAATGGCACACTTTGACCGAGAACGTGTACCAGAACGTGTTGTACATGCTAAAGGCGCAGGGGCACATGGCGTGTTTAAGGTGACGAACGATTTAACAAAATATACGCGTGCTGATTTTTTATCTGAAGTAGGTAAAGAAACAGAAATGCTTGCACGTTTCTCTACTGTTGCGGGTGAATTAGGTTCAGCTGATACTTTACGTGATCCACGCGGATTTTCATTACGCTTTTATAGCGAAGAAGGTAACTATGACCTTGTAGGAAACAATACACCTGTATTTTTTATCCGTGATCCATTAAAATTCCCGGATTTTATTCATACACAAAAACGTAACCCACAAACGCATCTAAAGAGTACCACAGCCGTTTGGGATTTTTGGTCTTTATCACCAGAATCATTGCACCAAGTAACAATTTTAATGTCAGATCGTGGTATTCCAGCATCATTCAGACATATGCATGGTTATGGTAGCCATACATATCGTTGGACTAATGCTGAGGGTGAAAGCTTCTGGGTGAAATATCACTTTAGAACAGACCAAGGGGTACAAAACTTAACTGCTGAGGCAGCTGAAAGATTAGCTGGCCAAAATCCAGATTATCATACTGAAGATTTGTTTTATGCGATTGAAGATGGCGAATTTCCTTCATGGACATTAAGTGTACAAATAATGCCGTTGGAAGATGCAGCCAAATATCGCTTTAATTCTTTTGATGTCACGCAAGTATGGTCACAAAAAGATTATCCGTTAATCGAAGTTGGGACAATGACTTTGAATCGTAATCCTGAAAATTATTTTGCGACTATCGAACAAGCGGCTTTTTCACCAGCTAATATTGTACCAGGGATTGATTTTTCTCCAGATAAGATGTTACATGGTCGTGTGTTTGCTTACCCTGACACACAACGTCACCGCATCGGACCTAATTATAATCTACTTAAAGTAAATCAACCTAAAAATCCAATTAACAATTATCAACGAGATGGAAGTATGCGTAGCGACAATAATGGGGGGAGTGACGTATACTACGAACCAAATAGTTTTGGTGGGCCAAAAGAGTCGCCAGTTGATAAGTATGCAACACTAAAAATCGAGGGTATTGCAGGTAATCATTCATACCAAGAAGATGATTTTTACACTCAACCAGGAGATTTATATCGTTTATTAAGTGAAGATGAAAAACAACGTTTAGTAGATAATATCGTGGGTGGATTGAGTACAGTTCGTCTTGAAGAAATTAAAATAAGACAAACAAAACAATTCTATAAAGCTGATAAAGATTATGGTGAACGTGTAGCCAAAGCCTTAAACATATCGATTGATCAAATTAAATAATGCGAAAATGTTCTGACTACCAAGTCAGAGCATTTTTTTATTATTTGGAGCCATTATAGTAAGATATGTTCAAAATATATTCATTAACAAGTAAAGTTTAGCGTGATTAACTGACTATATTAGGGTAAAATATAAGAGACTGAGTTATCAAATCAATCATGTCAGAGGAAAGGAAGATAAAACAAGTGAAAAAAACAAAATTAATAGTTCCGATTATTATTTTGATTATAGGTGTATTATTAATTTTATCACCTTGGATTAAAAATATGATTGTGGCAAATACCAGTAAGGTTGATTCTTCATTAACTGCAGAACAATTTGAAAAAAATAATAAAAATGCTTCTAAAAATGATTATAATGCGGTTAAACGCTTATCAACAACTTCTGTTTTTAACAACAGTATGAAAGTAGATAAAGATGCGATTATTGGTGAAATTAAAATTAACAGTGTTGATTTATACTTACCTATCCTTAAAGGGACAAATGATGCGAACCTTTTAGGTGGTGCAACGACAATGTTGGAAGAACAAAAAATGGGTGAAGGAAATTATTCTTTAGCAGGTCATCACATGCGAGATAGCTCATTGTTATTTGGACCACTATTGGAAATCAAAAAGGGTGCGGATATCGTTATCACAGATAAGAAAAAAGATTTTCATTATAAAGTGGTAGAAACTAAAATTGTTGATGAAACTGATATTGATATACTGGATGATAAAGGGGACAAACGTATTACCCTTTTCACCTGTGATACAGCAGATGCAACCAGTAAACGTTTTGTAGTAATAGGAACTTTAGATAAAGTTACCAAGCACAAATAATTACTGTGAAAAAGAAGGATAGTATTTCGACATTTTGTCGAGATACTATTTTTTTATTAAAAATTAGTAGTATGAAATTAAAGTGTTAGGATAGTTATCGGGTACAACATTGTAGTCAGTCGCTAAGTCACTTTCGTTTTTATATCGTTTTTTAATAGTATATCGATACCTATTCGCTTTTCACATATGATACAATAATAATAGGGAAAATATAAGGTTTGAGTTTATATTGAAGGGAATTGTAGTCGATGAAAGAGGAGACTCGCTCGAAAAATAAAATATTTGGAATTATATTTATAATTACGATTGTTATTGTTGTGATGGCAATAATATTTGCCGTACGTCACGTTAATAACGTTAAAGCGATAGAGGATGCAAAATTAGAAAAAGCAACATTGATCGTCAATCAACTTTATCGTGAAGATCGATTAGCTGATAAAGTCACTGAAACGACATTGAAAAATGCTCGTACAGCAACACAAGAGGTTGATAATGAACAGGCTAAAGGAAGTTTGAATAAGCAAATAAATAAAGCTGAGCGTTTATTCTTGCAACAAACTGAAATTTTAGCAACCTTAGATAGTTTTTCGACAGATGATGGAAACTCATTTAGTGATGGTTTGAGTGTGACAGAATTACAGGCGCTTAAAGTTGAGAATATTAGCAATGTTAAATTACAAGCAGAGGCAATTGATAAAAAAGCAGAGTTGATATCCTGGGTAGAATATAGTGATGTTACTGAACTGTCAATAACACAATTGTTTACAGATAAAAAAGAAAATCGTTTAGCCAAAAATGTTACCGAAAAGAATTTGAAAGATATTCGTGAAAAACTGGATGATATTAAAAATGACTCGCGTAAAAAAGAACTCAGTGATAAAATCGATAAAGCCGATAAATTATTAGCTGCTCAAAAAAAGAAAGACAAAAAACAGTAAATAAAAAAACGTCGATATGACGTTTTTTATTTACTGTTTTTTTGAAGAGCATTAAATAATCCAGGCATCGCATCTGTAATTAAATTAAACGTTTCTTGAAAATCCCCCGTATAATAAGGGTCAGGCACATCAACTAAGTTGGTATTTGGTGAGAAGTGTAAGAGCGTGTGTAATTCACCAATATAGTTTGAAGGTGCGAGTGCTTGTATATCTTTTAAGTTCTGTGAATCCATCGCAATGATGTAATCGTAAACATCGAAGTCTTTAACATTTATTTGACGGGCATAGATATCAGCATAACTAATGTTGTTTTCAATCAGTTTTTCGCGTGTACCGCTATGTGGTTCTTTGCCTATATGCCAATCCCCAGTTCCTGCAGAATCGCTAATATAATTCAAATTGCGTATTATCGTTTCATTTCGAAAAATCGCTTCAGCCATTGTTGATCGGCAAATATTTCCTAGACAAACAAATAACACGTTTGGTTGTGTCATATCAATTCCTCCATTCATTTGTAATTTCAGTTAATAATTGTTTTGTGTGAGGCAATGCTAAGATAGATAACCAATCGTTAAGCCAATCAGCAGGTAGCTTACGTTTGAAATATAACACTTGTTCCAAAACTGCATTTGCTATGGCTAATTGTTCCTCAACAGTACCCTCGATAAAACGTCTAGCCATCTGTTGTGTCCAAAATGTTTTGTCGGGTAGATCTTCCAACGCGTTGAGTGAAGTCAAAAAATCTTCTTGGTTATAATATTTTAGATGAAAAGTTATTTTATCGTGAGACCAATTTAGCATAGCTTCCTCTGGAGTAAAGAGATGCTGCGACATTTTAGCAATAAATTTAGTAAAGGATGTTGCGAGAACCATAGTATTTAGTGTTTCAAAATCCGCAAACAATATTACGGGAGAGACATTCTCTTCTAAATAATGAAAGCCAATCATACGGGGACCATCAATTGCAAAATAAAAAGTTGTCCCAGCTAACGTTTGCTCATGTTCATAACCAGTAGTACTTGTTACCTTTTCAATAGAAAGAAAGCGGTATGTTTCTAAAAAATCAAACCCATAAGATGTAGGTTCAATTGTTGATAAAAAATTTTTATCCAATAGCGTATCAGTATTTAATTGTGAAAATTCGAGATAATCATTAGGGATACTATAGTTTGT